>JAQBNV010000640.1 GCA_028288395.1 Adhaeribacter sp.
TTAGCTGTTGGAAAAAATATTAAGTACGTAAAGGTCCGCACCTTTAACCAATATACTTTCGAGCCGGTAACCGTAATCTTAGCCAAGGAATTAATGAAGCGTTATTTCTCCGAGAAAGCCGCTGCCCTGAATTTGGCTGATTACAAACCAGGCGATAAACTGATTCCGTTCCAGCTGCTGGAAGAATATACCGGCAAGGATCTGGAAGACGTGGAGTACGAACAATTGCTGCCCTACGTACAGCCCGATAAACCAGCCTTTAGGGTGGTAATTGGTGATTTTGTTACTACCGAAGATGGTACCGGTATTGTGCACATTGCGCCTACCTTTGGCAGCGACGACTTTAAAGTTGCGGCCCAGAACGATATTCCGGCCTTAATGGTAATGGACGATTGGGGTAAGATGAGCCCCATTGTGGATCGGACCGGCCGGTTTGTAAAAGAAATAACCGATTTTGCCGGGCAGTATGTGAAGAATTACGATGGGCAGGACGAAACGGTAGCGGGGTATAAGTCTACGGACGTGCTGATTTCTATTAAGTTAAAAGAAGATAATAAAGCTTTTAAGGTAGAACGCTATGAGCACACTTATCCACATTGCTGGCGTACCGATAAACCCGTTTTATACTACCCATTAGATAGCTGGTTTATTCGGACCACTGCGGTAAAAGAGCGGCTCATCGAGCTGAATAAGACCATTAACTGGAAACCTGAATCTACGGGTACCGGACGTTTTGGTAATTGGCTGGAGAACCTCGTCGACTGGAATTTATCCCGTTCCCGTTATTGGGGCACTCCTTTACCTATCTGGCGAACCGAAGGCGGTACCGAAGAAATTTGTATCGGCTCCGTAGAAGAACTTAACCAGGAAATAGAAAAAAGTATTGCGGCCGGCTTGATGGAAAGCAATCCGTTAACTAAATCAGCGGGGACCGAAAAGAAAAATATTGATTACAAAGCATTTGACTTGCACCGGCCTTATGTGGATAACATTATACTGGTAAGTGCATCAGGCAAAGCAATGCAAAGAGAATCAGACTTAATTGACGTTTGGTTCGACTCTGGCGCGATGCCTTATGCCCAATGGCATTACCCGTTTGAAAACCAGGAAATATTTAAACAAAACTTCCCCGCCGATTTTATTGCCGAAGGTGTAGACCAAACCCGCGGCTGGTTTTTTACCCTGCACGCGATTGCGGTAATGCTCGAAGATAGCGTGGCTTTTAAAAATGTAATGGCTAATGGGTTGGTGCTGGATAAAAGCGGCAATAAAATGAGTAAGCGGTTGGGCAATGCCGTCGATCCATTCGAAACCATTCAGAAATATGGTCCGGATGCGACCCGGTGGTACATGATCGCGAATGCGCCACCTTGGGATAACCTGAAATTTAATACCGATGGGGTAGTGGAAGTGCAGCGCCGGTTCTTCGGTACGTTACACAACACCTATTCTTTCTTCGCCTTATACGCTAACATTGATAATTTTACTTTTAGCGAAGCCGAAGTGCCTTTAGCTAACCGTACCGAGAGCGACCGATGGGTGATTTCGAAATTAAATAGCCTTGTAGAAGCTGTAGATGCGTCTTACGCTGATTATGACCCGACCAGAGCAACCCGGGCCATTCAGGATTTTGTAACCGATGATTTAAGCAACTGGTATGTGCGCCTGAACCGCAAACGTTTCTGGAAAGGCGAATACAACGAAGACAAGATTGCTGCTTACCAAACCCTATACACCTGCCTCGAAACCATCGCTATTCTGGCTGCGCCGGTTGCTCCTTTTTACCTGGACCAGCTTTTTCAGGATTTGAATAAGGTATCGGGCCGCAATAAAGTAGCTTCGGTGCATTTAGCCGATTTTCCAGTCGCCAATGATGCGGCCATCGATTTGGATTTAGAAGAGCGGATGCAATTAGCCCAAACGATTTCTTCGCTGGTGCACTCATTGCGTAAAAAGGAAACCATTAAAGTACGTCAGCCGCTTTCGCGTATTCTTATTCCGGTTTTAAACGATAAGACGAAAGAGCAGGTAGAAGCTGTGGCCGATTTAATTATGTCGGAAGTTAATGTTAAGAATATTGAGTATATTGACGACACTTCCGGAATATTGGTAAAGAAGATAAAACCAAATTTTAAACGATTAGGTCAGGTTTTTGGTCCGCGCTTAAAGCAGGTAGCCGCCTCTATTCAGGCCATGACCCAGGAAGAGATTGCCGCTCTGGAACGCGAGAATGGTTTTGAAATTATGCTCGGTGAAGAAAAGGTAATTATTACACCTGAAGATGTGGAAATTATGTCGGAAGATATTCCGGGCTGGCTCGTTGCTTCAGAAGGTAAACTGACTGTGGCGCTGGATATTACCTTAACCGAGACCCTGAAGCAGGAAGGTATTGCCCGTGATTTGGTAAACCGTATTCAGAATTTGCGCAAAGACAGTGGCTTGGATGTGCAGGATAAAATAAAAATATCGCTTCAGAATAATCATAAAGAAGTGAACGAGGCCGTTACAGCTTATGAGCAGTATATCCGGGAAGAGACGCAGGCAACCGGTGTGCTGCTAACCGATATATTGCAGAACGGAACTACTTTAGAAATAGATGAGTTTACCTTGGATGCAAAGCTGGAAGTGGTATAATATTGGCTTTGAGCTTTTTATTAAATAAATTTATTACCTGAAGAGAATAGTTTCTCGCGTATCTGCATGAAGTATTTTAAATATTATCTGTTAAGCTTAATAGTAATTCTTATCGACCAGGCCGTTAAATTGCTGGTGCATTTTAACATGGATATGGGCTTACCCGGCGAAATCCACCTGATCGGCGATTGGGCCAAGCTGCATTATACTACCAATCCCGGTATGGCTTTTGGCGTAGAATTAGGCTCCAGTTATGGCAAACTGATGCTCAGTACTTTCCGGTTAGTAGCCATGGTGGGTATTGGGTATTACCTGTACTACCTGTGGAAACACCGGGCGCACAGCGGACTTATCTGGTGTGTGGCTTTAATATTAGGCGGGGCCATTGGTAACCTGATTGATAGTATCTTTTACGGCATCTGGTTCGATAATGCGCCTTATGGTTCTTCTACGCCTTGGTTTCACGGGCAGGTGATAGATATGTTTTACCTGGATATCTGGGAAGGCATTATTCCGCATTGGGTACCACTTATAGGCGGCCAGGCAATGTCGTTATGGCCTATATTTAACATAGCAGATTCGGCTATATTTATCGGAGTGGTCATTATTCTTTTTAATCAGAAGAGATTCTTTGCCAGCTTGCATCCGCAAAATACCGAAGAAAATTTAACTCAACGGCCTGCTAATGCCGAGACCACCAATGCCGAAATTGAAGCTTGAAAATAATTATCTTATTAAAAAGAGCCATATTGAGAAATATGGCTCTTTGCTTTTAATGCCTTCGTTTAATTAAAGTTAAATGTTAAACAACTAGCTTTCGTGTGAAAGTAAATAGTGCCTGCTTTATTTTAAAGTGTTAATAAGTATTTATAAAGTATATATTTAACCCGGTTAGTCCATAATTAATTTAAATTTGTCTATTCCCTTACTTCAGGTTAATCAGCTGCAAACGCATTTTAGATCGCACCGGGGCTTAACCAGGGCGGTAGATAATGTGTCGTTTACGCTAAATAGTCAGGAGACAGTAGCCATTGTTGGAGAATCAGGTTCCGGAAAATCGGTTACCTCGCTTTCGCTGATGCAGCTTATTCCGCAACCACCGGGCCTTATTGCCGGCGGTGAAGCTATTTTTAATTCGCGGCTCTTTGGGGAAGTAGATTTACTTAAGCTATCAAATAAAGAATTGCAGCGGATTAGGGGTAACGAAATATCGATGATATTTCAGGAGCCGATGTCGTCGCTTAATCCGGTATATGCCTGCGGGAGCCAAGTGGCCGAAGTGTTGATATGGCATCAGAAAATAAGTAAAGCCGAAGCCAAAGAACGCACCATTGCCCTTTTT
>JAQBNV010000642.1 GCA_028288395.1 Adhaeribacter sp.
CAAAAAGTAGTGCTGGTAGAAGATTTAATTTCTACGGGAGGCAGCTCCTTAAAAGCGGCGAGTGCAGTTAACAACGCGGGTGGTAACGTTATAGGTATGGCCGCCATCTTTACCTATGGTTTCGAAAAAGCCGCTCAGAACTTTAAAGATGCCAATATTCCTTTAATTTGCCTGAGTAACTACCAAACCTTGCTGGGGATAGCGCTGGAACAAGGCCACATCCAAACCGATATGCTGGAAACCCTGAGTAGCTGGCGCAAGGCCCCGGATAAGTGGAAAAAAGGATTTTAAGAACCGGCTGCTCTTCAACTAATAAAATTTACTAGCTCCTTTTTTAGGTATCCTAAAACAAAAATGTTGTTTTAGAAGCTTAAACCAAAGCTTAATATTTGTTTGTTTAATTTATACAAATCAAATATATATAATAAATTATATTTCTGCCAACTCCCAAAGCCGGCAATATTTATTACACTGCTTATAATCCTACATGAAGATTGGCCTTATATCTGACACCCACGGTTACCTCGATGAACAAATATTGAAGCATTTACAGGAATGTGATGAAATATGGCATGCCGGCGATTTCGGCACGGCTGAGGTGTCGGATGCGTTGGCAGCAATTGCCCCATTGCGTGGGGTATACGGCAATATCGACGGCCAGCAGATCAGGATTATTCATCCCAAGACCCAGCGCTTTACAGCGGCTGGCTTGGACGTTCTCATGACCCATATTGGCGGTTACCCGGGCAAATATCACCCCGATATCCGGGCATTAATCCGGGCCAACCCGCCGAAACTTTTTATTACGGGGCACTCCCATATCCTAAAAATAATGCCCGATAAAGCGCTGCACTTACTGCATATAAATCCGGGCGCAGCCGGCCGGCATGGTTTTCATTTAATGCGAACACTGGTTAAATTCGGTATCCAGGCCGGTAAAATAGAAAACCTGCAAGTGGTGGAATTAGGCAAAAGAGTAAGCTGAAAACAAAAAAGTGTGCCTTATTGAAAGCACACTTCAAATATTCTCAAACAATTTAAATATTACGCTAAACTATTCAGGAAGCCTTTCCGATTAAAGAAAACCAACGTTTAACCGCAGAAATTATTCAGCCGATTCTTTTTCGTCTTTGTGCAGAACGTCTTCAACTTTGTCCTTTACGGCTTCCACTACATCGCCTACTTTGTCAGCTACGGTTTGCGCCGCGCCGGCTATGGCACCTCTTACGGTGTTTACAATACCTTCTTCTGGTTTTGCAGTAGCTTCTTTAGCTGGTTTTGCCGCTTCCACGGGCTGTGCCGGCGATGGAGTAGCTGTATTTTTGCTGAACTGAGCTTTCAATTCTTCTACATCTACGTTCTTTATAACAGGAGTCGCAAGCAGTTGCTTAATAACGCGTTGCTTGTTGTTGGCTCTTGCTATATTTTTTCTGTGTTTTCTTTTTAATCTTGTAATGGCCATTGCTCAAATTTTAAATTGAAACGCAAAAGTATATCTTTAATTTCACATTTTCAAACAATAAATAGGATTTGGGCTTTCACCGAAACAAATATATTCCGCTAACAACTACCTTTATCAGTGGCAATGCCTATAAACCGGAGAAATGCTTTCTGCCAAAACATTTGTTTCTTAATTTTATAAATTAAACCGGTCTTTCCCAGGAGTGAGGCGGCTTTTGTAAGAAATAAAATATACGATGAGAAATATTGATTTAAGAAGTGACACCGTTACCCGCCCCACCTCCGCTATGCTCGAATATATGTTCCAGGCGGTGGTAGGCGACGATGTATTTGAAGATGACCCAACTGTAAAGGCCCTGGAGGCCAAATGCGCCGCTATGTTTGGCATGGAAGCCGGTATTTTTTGCCCTTCCGGCACGATGACGAACCAAATTGCCATTAAGGCGCAAACCGAACCTATGTCCGAAGTTATTTGCGATCAAACGGCCCACATTTACCAGTACGAGGGCGGCGGCATCTCTTTTATTTCGGGTGCTTCGGTATATTTATTACCCGGAGAACGGGGAAAGATCACCCCCGCTATGGTAAAAAGCGCTATTCGGCCCGATAATATTCACCACCCGGTAACCAAACTGGTTTCCCTGGAAAACACTTCTAATAAAGGTGGCGGCGCTTATTATACCAGTTCCGAAATTGCGGCCATTGCAGCAGTTTGTCAGGATAATAAACTGGCGTTGCACCTGGACGGGGCCCGGGTATTTAATGCTTTGCTGGCGGCCGGTGAAACGCCGCAGGCATACGGCCAATATTTTACCAGTATTTCAGTTTGTTTATCTAAAGGGTTAGGCGCGCCCGTTGGCTCGGTTCTCCTGGGCTCCCACGATTTGATAAAAAAAGCGCGCCGCATCCGGAAAGCTTTGGGCGGTGGTATGCGGCAAGCCGGATTTTTAGCGGCGGCCGGCATTTATGCTTTAGATAACCACGTAAGTCGCTTGGCCGAAGATCACCAGCACGCCCGGTTATTGCAGCAGGCGCTGGCGAACTGTGTGTATGTAGAAAGTGTATTGCCCGTAGAAACCAATATCGTAATTTTTACCTTAACACCCCAGGTCGAAACCAGTGCCTTTCTGCAAAAATTAGCGGAAAACAATATTTTGGCGCTGGATTTCGGCCCACGTCAAATCCGGTTTGTAACCCACCTGGATTTTACCGCCGAAATGGTTGACCAAACCGTAAAAACACTTACCAGCATGTCTTTTTAAAAAGCTTAATGGCTCGCTCTGCTCCTTTTATTTATACGAATAATTTACCGGAAGCTATTTTTATTCGGGAAGCGGT
>JAQBNV010000651.1 GCA_028288395.1 Adhaeribacter sp.
GCCAGGGCGGCATCATGACAAGGCCGCAGGCGTGCAACCCAAGGCTTTATAATTGCTGCCGAAATGCGGTCGGCCGCCACTACCGTTAATACAATGGCAACTAACTTCAGAATACTTTTGTGACGGAAAGTATATATCAGGTAAAAAACCAGAAAAGCATAAAGCGGAAACCAGAAAAAGCGATCCGATATTTGGATCATAAAGGCATCCCAGAAAGGACTTTGGTGGCCGTTCAGGTAAATAAATAAATTTCGGTCTAAGTCTTGGAGGTTTTCCACCACGGGTTTTACAGGTTAATCCAATCGATATCTTTTTTCAGGAACTGTAGGGTTTTGGCTTCGGGGCTACCATCGGCTGGGGTATAATTATATTGCCAGGCGGCCATGGCCGGTAAACTCATCAGAATAGATTCGGTCCGGCCGCCGGTTTCCAGGCCAAAACGGGTACCCCGGTCGAGGGCAAGGTTAAATTCAACGTAACGTCCGCGGCGCAGCAGTTGCCATTGCTTTTGTTCGGGCGTATAGGTTTTACCTCGGTTTTGGTTCATCAGGTTGGTATAAACGGGCGCAAACGTATTCGCGACCGATTGTACAAACGCAAAC
Source organism: Adhaeribacter sp. (assembly GCA_028288395.1). Lineage (GTDB taxonomy): Bacteria > Bacteroidota > Bacteroidia > Cytophagales > Hymenobacteraceae > Adhaeribacter. The sequence goes on from JAQBNV010000651.1 coordinate 603, forward strand.
CGTTCGGCAATATTTATGTCGGGCGTAGCCTGCAAACGGTCGAAGAAAATACCGCCTACCCCCCTGGTTTCACGGCGGTGCGAAATATAGAAATAATCATCGGCCCATTTCTTAAACTCGGGGTAATAAGCCGGGTTGTGCTGGTCGCAGGCGCTTTTCAGGGCTTTATGGAAAGTACTTGCCTGTTCGGTGTCCACGTAAATGGGGGTTAGGTCAATGCCGCCTCCAAACCAGGCCTCTCCGTTGCCTGCTTCAAAATACCGGACGTTCATGTGGGCGATGGGCACCATGGGGTTAGTGGGGTGCAGCACCACCGAAACGCCGGTGGCAAAAAACTGGGGATCTGGTAATAACAAAGCCCGGGCCGCCGCTTCGGGCAATATGCCGGTAACGGCCGAAAACAAAACGCCGCCTTTTTCCAGCACCAAGCCATTCTGAATAATACGGGTGCGGCCACCCCCATCGCCATCTTCTTTCTGCCAAAGGTCTTCTTCAAAAACCGCACCGCCATCGCACGTCTGCAGGGCCGCACATAAATTATCCTGAAAGGATCTAAACCAGGCTTCTACTTCTTTCTTCATAAAAAACTACATACTTCCGGACAAATTTATAGGATAAACCCCGGATAGCAATTAATGATGCGAATTTAGGGGTTACTTCAAAGTTTTTCTGCCAGATTAAACATTAAAACGGATAGCCGATCCCAAGGTTAAAAGCCAGGTTGTAATAATTATCCGACTTAAAAATCACGGTCTTATCCAGCACAAACCGCTTGCCCAGCGGCAGAGAGGGATCGTACACTTTGGCTGAGAGATCTATCCGGGCAATGAGGAAAGTAAAGTCGAAACGGAAACCAAAGCCCGTACCAACGGCAAATTCCCGCCAAAAATCTTTTAGTTCAAATTGTGATCCGGGCCGGGCCGGATCGTTATTGAGCATCCAGATATTTCCGGCGTCCAGAAACAAGGCCCCGTTCACAAAACTAAAGAGGTTAAACCGATATTCCAGGTTGCCTTCGAGCAAAAGCTCCCCCTGCTGTTCACTTTGGTCATCTCTTTGGAGGGTAACGCCGTCGGCTTCGTATTCTAACCGGCCCAGCGAATCGCGGCTAACCGGGAAATATGAACCAGGGCCTAAGCGCCGGGGCCGGAAAGCCCGCACGCTGGTACCGCCGCCAGCATAGTAATACCGATCATAGGGTAAATAATCGCCTTTTTCGAAAGCACGGGCAATACCAATATTTAGTCGTGAAACCAGAAAGGTAGTATTGGCGAGTTTATAATAGCGGCGGAAATCGGTATTGATCCGGTAATATTTAAAAACTTTTAAATAATCGTTATTTAAAAAAATAGAATCTTTGCCCCGAAAGATAAGACTGCCTATCAACCCGGATTCTTCGACAAATAAACGGATAAACCTGGCATCCAGGGTATGGTTATAATTATTGGTATTGTACACCCAGGTATAATTCATGCTGGAAATAAACGAGGAGGCAAAGCTTTTTTCGTAAGTAGTCGGTACCTCGCGGTTCTGCTCGGGCCGGGAGTTTTCCAGTCGCCTTCTGAAACCCTCGTCTATGTTGTGGGTTGAGTTTATGCTTAAATCAAAAGGCGTGAATATATGCTGCAACTGTGTGGATCTCTGCCAGATATAATCCAGGGTGGTTTGCTGGTTGGTACGGGTAAATTCCTGGCGGTTGATAAAAGTATAATTTAAATTTATGCGGGTACGGGGACTGTACCGGATAAAATATTTATTTGCCTGAAAGGGCACCAGAAACTGCGGAAAAATAATTGCCATGTTGCCGCCAAATTCGGTGGTATACACCGAGCCGGGACTTTGGTTTTTATCGCGCTGCCCGTTCAATGCAAATTGCCCTTCTAGTCCACCCCGCAAACCGATTTCAAATAGCTCCGCGCCCCCAAAAATATTACGCACGGTCAGCCGCAGGTTTCCAAAAGGGCCGGGTAAGTTGGCGCTGTAGCTAACTCCGGCTTCTGTGGTTTCCTGGAAGCGGCGGCTGGGATTGGCATTAATATTGGTCGTCAGCAAACCCGGATGCTGGTTGTCGGGCTGGTAAGTGATGCCCACAAACCGGAACATATCCAGGTTGGTGAGGAGCCGGTTGGTGATGGAAGTGCGCCGGGTACTATAAAGCTGCCCCGGACGGATGGCAATTTTTTTATGGATGATGCGGGGCGAAATGCGGTGGTTATATGCCAGGTAAAAGATGCGATCATACAGAATGGTGTCGCGTTCCAGGCCAAAACGTTCTAAATTGGCATCGGCTTTAAAATATACCTGGCCAATCCGGAAAACCTGGTGCGGGATGGTATCATTCTCGTTGTTGATAATAATCTGCAAGCGTACCTGGTTGGGTTCGAAACTGGTATCGACCTCCGCCACAATATATTGTTTTT
>JAQBNV010000137.1 GCA_028288395.1 Adhaeribacter sp.
AATGGCATCTGGCTTAGACACTACTACCCTATCCCTACCTGATGCTTGGGTAGGATCGGCTGTTGTTTGTACGATAATTCCTTTAATTTTTACCGTTTCTAACCAAGCGGCAGCAGCTTTTACTGCCCGTTTCATTTTTTCATCCGGGTTAGGTATACTGATTAGAAAATTCAGAATTCCGACAGATTCGGAGCTGCTAAGCGAAGCTAATTCAAATCTACGGGCGGCATTGGGAACCAGGGTTTTATAATCATGTTGCGCCCCCCAGGCTGTAAGTTTGCCGTCCTGAATATATTGGGCTTTTATAATACAATCAATTCCCCGTTTTACGGCTGATTTTGCTTTTACCACAAGTTTCGGATCTATTGCCACGTAGCCATTTGTTTTCGCTGTAATATCTTTAAGTACCCACAATACATCTACCATCGCATGATCGTTGAAAGTTATGTGCTTGTGGTAGCTGCTGGTGTCGGGGTAAAATTGGGGCCAACCACCATTGGAGTACTGCATCGAAAGCAAATACTGAATTCCTTTTTCGGCGGCACGCAAATAGTCGGGGTTTTTAGTTTGGCTAAATGCTTTAATTAAATATTCTATTTCGAGGGTGGTAGATTTATCGTCAATGGTGGCATCCGGTTTATGCTTGTCGTTTAATAAAATGGTTTTCTGATTGGCGGAAAGCGGTTTTTTATAATCAGTAGCATTCCCCAGGTATTGAGGCCAGCCGCCATAGCTACGCTGATACAGAAGCATTTTATCGGCGATAGTATCCTGCTTTACTGCCTGGTTAGGCTCCACTGCCGCCTTAACGAAATTATTTCCCGTCAGCATCGAAAGGTTAAAGATAAAAACAATAATAAAACTGGTCTTTCGGAACATTTTTTCAACTTATAAATCCAGGGCCTGAACGTAAAAAAGCCTACCCCAAAAAGTGGCGCAGGCTTTTTATTGATGGAAGCAAGTTTGATTTTAATATGGTTTGGCTTCGTGCGAAACTTCTTCTGCTTCTTGCACGCCGGCTGAAGGTGAAGTGGCACCAATCGGGCCTTTATCATCTTCCGCTTTGGTTGTTTTACGCAGGCCTTCGGCTACCCGCTTACCGTAATCTTCGTCGGCCCAGGTAAAATGTTGAATCATCTTATCCTGGATGCGCTTATCGCAGGTAGCTAATGTATTAACTAAATTATTTATTAAATCGTCCCGTTCCCAATCTTCGAAATTGCGGTAGGTTTCGCCGGCTTGTTTAAAGTCGTTGGTGCGGTCTATTTTTTGCCTTACCAGGTTAGCTTCGTACCGGGGCATATATTCCTTACCTTTTTTAGGCGCTTCCTGCAAACCACCCAAGGTAGAAGGTTCATAATTAACATGAATGTTCTGCCCTTCTCTAAAATCGGTTTTAAAAGACATTTGTCCACCCCGTTGGTTCGTTGCTACCTGGTTCCGGGGAGCATTGATCGGCAGTTGCAGGTAGTTGGGGCCAACCCGGTAACGCTGGGTATCGGAATAAGAGAAGGTACGTCCCTGGAGCATTTTATCGTCCGAAAAGTCCAGCCCATCTACCAGTACACCGGTACCAAAAGCAGCCTGTTCTACTTCATTAAAATAATCAACCGGGTTCCGGTTCAAGGTCATTTTACCTACTGGCAGAAAAGGAAATTGTTCTTTGGGCCAGAGTTTGGTGTCATCTAAAGGATCAAAATCCAGTTCAGGATGTTCGTCGTCGCTTAAAATCTGTACACATAATTCCCATTCCGGGAAATTACCTTCTTTGATGGCTTCGTACAAATCCTGGGTGGCATGGTTAAAATTTTTGCCCTGAATGGCTTCTGCCTCTGGCTGGGTCAGGTTACGGATGCCTTGCTTCAGCGGCTCCCAATGATATTTTATTAAAACAGCCTCTCCTTCCTGGTTTACCCACTTGTAAGTATTTACGCCGGAGCCTTGCATTTGCCGGTAGTTAGCCGGAATGCCCCAGGGCGAAAACAGGAAAGTAGCTATGTGGGTCGATTCCGGGGTATTACAAATAAAATCGAAGATACGCTCGCCGCTCTGAATATTCGTAACCGGATCTGCTTTTTGGGAGTGAATCAGGTCCGGAAATTTCATGGCATCCCGGATAAAAAATATTTTCAGGTTGTTACCCACTAAATCCCAATTGCCATCTTCAGTATAAAATTTAACCGCAAAACCGCGGGGGTCACGCAAGGTTTCCGGCGAATGATTACCGTGGCCAACCGTGGAGAAACGCACAAATACCGGTGTTTGCTTTCCTTTTTCCTGGAACAGTTTGGCCCGGGTATATTTAGCAATCGGCTCATCGCCCACGGTGCCATAAGCTTCAAAAACCCCGTGCGCCCCGGCACCCCGGGCATGCACTACCCGTTCGGGAATACGTTCCCGGTCGAAATGTGATATTTTCTCAATGAAGTGATAGTTCTCCATGGTAGCAGGCCCACGGTTTCCTATCGTGCGGATATTTTGGTTATCCGTAACAGGGTGGCCCTGGCGGGTAGTGAGGTGTTGCTCATGTGCACCTGATTCAGCACCGTTTCCCCCGGGGGTAGCTCCGGCACCATTGTTTTGGGTTAAATTTTCTTGTTTATCCATGTTTTAAACATTATTTAATATTTTTACCCGTTTAGCAGCCTATAAGTTACATCGATTTTAACTATACAAATATAGATTCTATCTATATTAACTCTGGCTTAAACTTATTAGCACAATTTAAGCAAAATTTCTGTTAATACAATCGCATCGTCCTCTAAATCAGGCCATAAAAAAAGCCTCTTACGAGGCTTTATCATTAGGGAAGTAAATATTTTTAAAAAGGCGGCTCTTCTGAATCGAAGTTGGATTTTGGTAAAGAGTCTCCGTTCATTTTACTACCCAAGCGGATAGAACTGCCCCCACCCGGGTTGTCGTCGAAGTTGCTGGGTGGTAAGCCGCCGCCAAACGGGTTATCGCCAAAGCCTTGCTCTAAATCACTGAACTTCGTAAACTTACCAATAAATTTCAACGAAACGCTGCCGATAGAACCGTTCCGGTGTTTGGCAATAATTACCTCGCCTACGCCTTGCGTTGGATTACCCATTTCATCTTCGGTAATCCCATAATATTCCGGGCGGTACAGGAAACAAACCATGTCGGCATCCTGCTCAATAGAACCGGATTCCCTTAGATCGGAGAGCTGGGGTTTTTTATCGCCGCCACGGGTTTCTACCGCCCGACTCAACTGCGAAAGCGCAATTACCGGCACACTTAATTCTTTCGCCAGCATTTTTAAAGCCCGCGATATAGAGGCAATTTCCTGCTCCCGGTTGCCAGCTCCTTTGCCTCCTTCCGAATTACCCGACATCAGCTGCAGGTAATCGATAATAATCATCTGGATATCGTGCTGGGCTTTTAAGCGCCGGCATTTGGTTCGTAATTCCCGGATAGATAAACCTGGGGTGTCATCGATGAAAATGGGGGCTTCCGATAAACGGGATATTTTATGATTTAACTGGGCCCACTCGTAATCGGCCAAATTACCGTTCTTTATTTTTTCTCCTTC
>JAQBNV010000264.1 GCA_028288395.1 Adhaeribacter sp.
GAGGTATGGGTATCTACAAAAACATCGGGTTGCCACTCCTGAAAAATTTGGGTAAAGGAGCGGGCATTGCGCGAATCGGTTTTGATGTAATCGCGGTTCAGATCCAGGTTGCGGGCGTTGCCCCGGAAGCCGTAACTTGCCGGCCCGTTCTGGTTCGCGCGGCTGTTGGAGTTGCGGTTCAGGGCACCGTCAACGTTATAGATCGGTATAATCAATAAAACTACATTTTGCAGGGATGCCCGTAAGGCCGGTTGCTGCATATAATCCCGAACCAGCATCATCGAGGCATCAATGCCCTCCGGTTCGCCGGGATGAATGCCATTTTGCACCAATAGCCGCCGCTTGTTTTTCTGCCGCAACGATTGCGGCTCAAAATCTTTATCTAAACTAATCACTACCAGGTGCAGGGGCCGGCCCGAATCCGTTAATCCGTAAGGTAATAATTTTACTTCTTCGTAAGCTTCGTCTAATCTTTGGTAATACGCCAAGCATTCAGCGTAAGTGGCGGTTTCCCGTCCCTGGTTTTTTTCGTATGGCGTAAGCCAATCCGGCGGCAACGGCGGCAGATTTAGCAGGATTAAAATTAATGATAAAAACATGGTTGCGGGAAAATGGCCGGTAAATTTGCGGTAGAACCCAGTAGATAAACACCAGCAATATATTAAATATTAACGCCAGCTTTGGGAAAGGGCTTTTTCCAAATCTTCGGGGGTATCTATCCCAATATTTTCGTGGGTGGTAAGTGCGGTGGCAATCCGGAAACCATGTTGCAGCCACAGTAACTGTTCTAACGATTCGCTAAGTTCCAGGTCAGAGGGGGAGAGTTGGGTAATTTGCTCCAGAATATCGGCCCGATACCCGTAAATACCGATGTGTTTGTAAAAGGTTTGGCGCTGTAGCCAGTCCTGGGTTTCAGCACCCCGCACGTACGGTATCGGGTGGCGGCTAAAATAAATGGCCTGTTGCCGGATGTCCAGGATTACCTTGGGGATATTGGGGTTAAACAACTCTGCTTCGCTTTGAATTTTTTTAATTAAAGTAGCCACCTGGGTAATAGGAGAGGTAAAGAGGTCGATAACCAGGTTTATTTGTTCTGGTTGAATAAACGGCTCGTCTCCCTGAATATTAATGATAAAATCGCAGGGTTCGTTAAATGCACAATAGGCCTCGAAACAGCGGTCGGTACCGCTTTGGTGGGTGGTAGCGGTTAAAACGGCATTTCCGCCAAATCTCGCTACTTCAGCCATGATGCGTTCATCATCAGTGGCCACCAGCACGTGCTGCAACCGGGCCTGGCTGGCTTGCTCATACACCCGCTGAATCATGGATTTGCCGTTAATCTGCACCAGGGGCTTGCCGGGGAAACGGGTAGATTCGTAACGGGCCGGGATAATGCCAATGCTTTTCATAAGTTAAAGAATATTAGTTTTTGTTTAGTGGGTCTGGCCAGGCGGTTTGTTTTAAGTTTCATCACCTACTCCTCGTGCCGGAAAGCTACCGGTAATTTATTACTGGGTTTCTATTGGCTTAATCTTTGTGCCATCAAGCCAGAAGCAGCAACTTAATTAATTTTGGCAGCATCCCGTGTATTTGCGCCCGAAAAATTTAATTAGTTGGGGGGCTAGTCAATTGTTCTTAAATTTGCCGGTGGATGAACGAGGTAATAGATAACCAGCATACGGGACCTAAGAACCTAATCCCGGCTTACCAGTTGGATTGGGAATATCCGATCTGGCAGCTGCGTTTAGAAGCGGCAACGGGCCAGGTGGCGATAGAATGCCGGGATGCAGATACCCTGCAAACTTCATTTGCGGTATTTGCGGCCCATAACGGTGTGCTTGTGCTGCGCAATTATAAACCGGCTAATGCCTGGTGGACGGGACTGGCCGAAATCCGGGCAGGATTGTTGTACCTGCAGGGAATGACCACCAAAGGCATCGGTCGGCCAGCCGGTATTACGGCAGTAGGCGCTACGGATGGACAAGTAAAATGGCAGCGGCCGGAATTTAGTTTCTATGGCTTAACGGCTACCGCTATTTTGGCCTTACCGGCCGCAGGAGAATCGGCGGAATTAACCAGCCTGAACCCGCAAACGGGGGAAATAACGGAATCAGGCATTAAAATGGCAGTAGCAGCCACCCAATTGATTGCAACGCAACCCACCGTTCAGGTTCCGCAACATTACCCCGTTGATAATGCCTATTTTATCTATTTAAAGGAATTTATTTATCAAAAAACGGGGGTGCTGGCCCATACGGCCATCGATTACCTGGAAAATGAAAAATATATTGCCCTCGGATTTTATCCGGCTGCCGAAAATCAAAGCCAGGTTTACCGGGTGGTATTGTTTAGCCTTTCGGGTGAATGGCTGCTGCAGGAAGATTTGGGAAAAGAATTAACCGGAATTGGTCCGGATAATTTTTTTATTTTCCAGGATACATTAATTTTATTCAAAAATAAAAAGTCATTGTTGGGTTACGTGGTCTAGCTTATTGAAGGTTATGTTAAAAAAAGTAGTTTTAGTTTCAGTTTTATTTACGTTGCTCCAGAAAGGAACTGCCCTGGCCAGCAGTATGCCGGTGGATTCGGTAGGGTTGGAGAAGCGGAATGGTAAAAATTTTGTGGTTCATAAAGTTACTCCCAAAGAAACCCTCTTTGCTTTGTCGCGCAAATACAATGTACCGGTTAACCAGATTGTGGATGCCAACCCGAATATCCAGAGTGGCTTAAGCGTAGGACAAATTGTTTACGTGCCGAGTAAGGCTCCTTTAAAAGCACCGGAACCCCTTGTGCCGGTTTCCAAGACCAATACGGCCCCTTCCACCCCCTATACCTATGTGGTAGATGCCAAAGGAAATAAAATTCACCAGGTAGTACCCCGCCAGACGCTCTATTCTATTGCCCGCATGTATAATATTACCATGGCGGATATTCGGAAATGGAATAGTTTGACCTCGGATAACCTGACCGTAGGCGATGATCTAATTGTGGGCATGGGCAATAAACCCACCCCCAATGCCAATCCGCAGTACGTAGGCGAAATAGACGACACCATTGAGAAAAATAAAGCCGCTACAACTCCGGCTAAAACCATAGGTAAAAAGCCCGAAGAAATCGTAGTTAAAACCAATGAGCCGGTAAGAACTCCGGAACCCATCGTAAAGCGGGAGGCAGAAGTGGTGGTCGACCGGGAAGAGACCAATGCGGGTTTAAGCGAAAGCGTAAGTAAGATAACCGAAAGCGGACTGGCCGAAGTTATTGACGGCAATAACAATAACAGCAAGTACCTGGCCCTGCACCGGTCGGCCCCGGTGGGATCTATCCTGCAGGTTAAAAATATTATGAATGGCCAAAGTGTGTACGTGCGGGTTATCGGTAAATTACCCGAAACCGGTAACAACGATAAGGTAGTGGTTAAAATTTCCAAAAGAGCTTTCCAGCGTTTGGCTTCCCTCGATAACCGGTTCCGGGTAGAGGTGTCCTATATGCCTTAAGCTTTACCACCTTAAAAATGGCTAAACCCACTTGCCCGGCCCTGGCTGCGCAGGTGGGTTTTGTTTTATAAATACTTATAAATTAGTGATAAAAAGCGATAATATCAAAAATTTACTTGAAGACCGGTACCGGAAATATAACCAACCAGCTTTCATTCCCCGCGACCCTATTGTTATTCCCCATGGCTATACCCTAAAGCAGGATATTGAAATTTCCGGGTTATTTGCGGCCATGCTGGCCTGGGGGCAGCGGGTAACAATTATAAATAAATGCCGGGAGTTAATGGCCCGTATGGATAATGCGCCATACAGTTTTATTCGGCAGCACCAGGAAAATGACCTGAAAGGTTTATTAGGCTTTAAACACCGCACGTTTAACGATACCGACCTGCTCTACCTGGTGTATTTCCTGCAGCAATATTACGGAACCCACAATAGCCTCGAAGACGCTTTTACCGCCCAAGGCACGATAACGAACCAGCAACTACGACTGGAGAACTTCTATAACACGGTTTTTAGCCTGCCGGAAGCGCCCAATCGCACGCGCAAGCATATTTCTACCCCGGCGCGAAAATCGGCTTGTAAACGCATTAATATGTATTTACGCTGGATGGTAAGGCAGGATAGCCAGGGAGTTGATTTTGGCATCTGGAATACCATTAAACCAGCGGATTTAATTTGTCCCTGCGATGTGCACGTCGGGCGGGTGGCCCGGAAGCTGGGTTTAATTACCCGGCCGCAAACCGATTGGAAAACCGCTATTGAACTCACCGGGCACCTCCAGGAGCTGGATCCGGCAGATCCGGTTAAGTACGATTTTGCTTTATTTGGCTTGGGAATCGAAGAGAAATTTTAAAATAGGGGCTGGTAAATACCGGAATTAATACTTTGTTTTGTTAGTTATAATACCCTGATTTTTAATGATATATAAACATAATTACTTATCAATTAATTAGCCTGTTATTCTTTGCTAAAATTTTTAGTTTTTGAATTTACCCGTCTTTTACCATAATTTATTCCTAAATAATAAATTTATTTTTGCTTCGGAATGTTATACCATACTTGGTTCGTGCGTAGATGCTTATAAATATTTTACCTGTTTAGATTTAATACATATACTTTGATATATCCTCAAAATTTCGAAAATAAAATTGGGTTTAACCAAATCCGGGAAAGCCTGGCTTCTCTTTGCCTGAGCCCCCTGGGGCAATATTTTGTCAACCGGATGCAGTTTCTGGCCCGCTTCGATCTGGTGCAAAAACTATTGCTCCAAACCCATGAATTCCGGGGCGTGATGGTATCGGGTACGGATTTTCCGACGCAGCATTATTTTGATGTGACCGAGCACCTGAACCGGGCGGCCATAGAAGGTTCTTTCCTGGAAGTAAGGGCCTTTTTTGAAATAAAAATGTCCTTACGCACCATACGTCAGGCCCTGACCTTCTTCTCGCAGGCCGAGGAGACCTTATACCCCAATTTACGCGCCCTCGGTGAAGCCATTCAGGTAGACCGGCATTTACTGGCAGCAATGGATAAGGTAGTGGACGACAACGGGGTGGTGCGGGATAATGCTTCGCCGGAACTGGCCCGCATTAAAGCTGATTTGATACACCAGCAGGCTTTGCTGCGCAAACAGATTCAAACCGTGTTGCGGCACGCCAAAGCTTCCGGCTGGACCAATGGCGATGCCGAGCCAACTGTGCGTGGTGGCCGCATTGTTATCCCGGTGCTGGCCGAATACAAACGCCGCCTGAAAGGCTTGATTCACGATGAATCTACCAGTGGTCAAACCGTTTATATTGAGCCAGATACGGTATTTGAATTAAACAATGACATTAAAGACCTGGAAAATGCCTATCACCGCGAATTGATCCGGATTTTAACGGCTTTAACGAACCAGCTACGGCCGGCTGTTGCCGATTTAAGAAAAGCTTACCAGTACCTGGGGCTGCTCGATTTTATTCGG
>JAQBNV010000276.1 GCA_028288395.1 Adhaeribacter sp.
GGGATAATTCGGCAATATTCATTTCCATTAAAACCACAACAGTATGGTTTTAATGGAAATGAAATTTAACTGCCATTATTATTTGCCGATAAAACATTTGAAAATATAAATCCGATTTTTTTTATAGTAAAACAAACCCGTTGTTCTGGCCTTTAACCTAAAGAAATAATAAATCCTTTTTTACCCTTTATGAAATTAAAATACATCCTTTATACTTTACTTTTAGTGGGTTTCGGTTTGTTGGTTTTTTATCGGATTTCCGAAAATAAAAGCCAGGCCGCTTCTGGCGGTCCGGGTGGCAGCCGGGGCGGTGCTGGAGGTGGTAAAGGTGGCGGCGGTATGCCTCCCATGCGCGTAGACGGCGTGGTGGTGCAGCCGCAGGAGTTTGCGAATAACTTAACTGTTACGGGTTCTATCGAAGCAAACGAACAAATAGAAATACGGGCCCAGGTTTCGGGCCTGATCAAAAGCATTTCGTTCCAGGAAGGTAGTTCTGTGAGAAAAGGCCAGGTGCTGATAAAAATAGATGATACTGAGTTGCGGGCCCAGTTGTCGCAAGCCTTAACCCGCCAGGGTTTAGCCGCTGAAAATGCCCGCCGGGCCGGTTTACTATTGCAAAAAGAAGCCATCAGCCAGGAAGAAAGAGACGTAGCGGTCGCCGAGTTAAAATCACTGCAGGCCCAAACCCAATTAATTCGGGCACAGTTGGCCAAAACCACCATTCAGGCTCCTTTTTCGGGCCGCATTGGCTTGCGTAATGTGTCGGTGGGGGGGTACCTGACCCCCGAAACGGTAGTAGCCAATCTGGTAAGTACCGACCCGGTAAAAATTACTTTTTCGGTGCCCGAAAAATACGCCAACCAGGTTAAAAATAAGACCGATATTACTTTTACTGTGGCTGGTTCAAATGTAAAAAACAAAGCCGCTGTATATGCCATTGAGCCCGGCATCGAAGCCACCACCCGTACGTTGCAGTTAAGAGCGCGGGCCGCTAATCCCGAAGGCTTTTTACGCCCAGGGTCTTTTGCCAATATAATGTTGCCTTTAACCACTATTGCGGATGCGCTGCTGGTGCCCACCCAGGCCATTGTACCGGTACAAAACGGCAAAAAAGTATTTGTATCCCGGAACGGTAAAGCCCAGGAAGTAATGGTAGAAGCATCTACCCGCACCGAGAAAGATATTCTGATTACCGAAGGGTTGAAAGCGGGCGATACCGTTTTAACCACCGGTATTATGACGCTGAAACCCGAAACCCCGGTAAAAGTAAAAGTGAGTAAAACCAGTATAAACTAAGCATTTATTATATGAGTTTATCAACCACCAGCATTAAGCGGCCGGTTTTTACGATCGTAATTAACCTGATGCTGATATTATTCGGCATTATCGGATTTACTTTCCTGGGTGTCCGGGAATATCCGTCGATCGATCCGGCTATTGTATCGGTTAGCACCAGTTATGCCGGCGCCAATGCCGATATTATCGAGTCGCAGATTACCGAGCCGTTGGAAAAAGCCATTAACTCCATTGATGGTATCCGTAATATCTCGTCTACAAGTAACCAGGGGAGGAGCAATATTAATATTGAATTTAACCTGGAAAAAAACCTGGAAGAGGCGGCCAATGACGTACGGGATAAAGTATCGCAGGCTATTAGAAGTTTACCTGAAGATATTGATTCACCACCGGTAGTATCTAAAGCAGATGCCGATTCAGAGCCTATTATTGTGGCTACCTTGCAGAGTGATGTGCGGACCCAGTTAGAACTAAGCGATTATGCGGAGAATGTGGTTTCGCAAAGAATTGAAACGGTGCCGGGAGTAAGCAGTATCCGGATTTACGGACAAAAAAGGTATGCCATGCGGTTATGGCTGGACCCAATGAAATTAGCGTCTTACGGTCTTACCGTAGCTGACGTAAGAACAGCCCTTAACCGGGAAAATGTGGAATTGCCATCAGGTAAAGTAACCGGTAAAAATACGGAATTAGGAGTAAGAACCTTAGGTAACCTCTCCACCCAAGAGCAGTTTAATAATCTGATCATCAAAACCGAAGGCGATAGAATTATTCGGTTTAGTGATGTGGGTATGGCCGAATTAGGCCCGGAGAATCTGGAATCTAAAATGACAGAATCGGGTAAAGCCATGGTTGGATTAGCCATTACACCCCAGCCAGGAACTAATTACCTGGACATTGCAAATGCCTTTTACAAGGAATTGGAGCAGATAAAAAGAGATTTGCCTAAAGACCTTAAAATAGAGATTGCCTCAGATAATACCCGGTTTATTAAACAATCAGTGATAGAAGTAGCCGAGACTATAGCTATTGCGTTGGTTCTGGTAATTTTAATTATTTATCTTTTCTTCCGCGATTGGAGTATCGCTTTCCGGCCATTAATTGATATTCCGGTTTCCCTGATTGCTACTTTTTTTGTTATGTACCTGGCCGGGTTCTCCGTTAACGTACTCACTTTATTAGCGATTGTTCTGGCTACTGGTTTAGTAGTAGATGATGGTATTGTGGTTACCGAAAATATATTTAAGAAGGTAGAAGAAGGTATGTCGCCAATAGAAGCGGCTATCAAAGGATCCAACGAAATATTTTTTGCGGTTATTTCTATTTCCATTACGTTGGCAGCAGTTTTTTTACCAGTAATTTTTCTTGAAGGGTTTGTAGGGCGTTTATTTCGTGAATTTGGGGTGGTTATCGGGGCCGCAGTTTTAATTTCAGCCTTTGTGTCCTTAACACTTACGCCTATGCTCAATGCCTATCTCATGAAAAAAGGCGGGCATAAGAAATCGAAGTTTTATGAAAAGACAGAGCCCTATTTTGAAAAAATGAATCAATCGTATGCCGAAGCGCTGAAAGGATTCATGAAAAGAAAATGGCTAAGTTTCCCAATATTAATCCTTTGCATCGGGTTAATAGGTTTGTTTTATACGATTCTGCAAAAAGAAACTGCTCCTTACGATGACCGAAGCTCTCTTCGGGTATCCGTTTCGGCTCCGGAAGGTGCTACTTATGAATACATGGACCGGTTCATGCAAGAGTTGACCCGGATGATAAATGATTCCATTCCGGAAAAGGATGTAAATCTAGTTATTACCTCTCCTGGTTTTGGTGGTGCGGGATCTGTGAACAGCGGTATGATGATCATGACCCTGGTACAGCCCAACGAACGGGAAAAATCACAAAAAGAGGTTGCTGAACGTATCACAAAGCTTACCCGCAGCTATTCTGAAGCCCGTACCATGGCTACCCAGCCTCCTACCATTTCAGTGAACCGACGGGGCGGTCAACCAGTTCAGTTTATTATTCAAGCACAAAATTTTGAGAAATTAGAACAGAAAGTGCCAGAATTTTTAGATGAAGTAAGCAAGGACCCTACTTTTACAAATCCGGATGTAAACCTTAAATTTAATAAACCGGAAATAAATATATCAATTGACCGCGACAAAGCGCAAAGTTTGGGCGTTTCGGTAATAGATGTTGCCCAGACGTTGCAATTATCGCTTAGTGGGCAACGATTAGGCTATTTTTTAATGAATGGCCGGCAATACCAGGTTATTGGTCAGTTTGAGCAACCTGATCGGGATGACCCAATGGATCTTTCTTCCTTGTTCGTAAAAAGCCAATCTGGTCAGTTAATACAATTAGATAATCTGGTAACTATTCAGGAACGCAGCAGCCCGCCCCAATTGTACCACAATAACCGATATTTAGCGGCCACTGTTTCGGCGGGTCTGGCTCCTGGCAGAAGTATTGGCGATGGTATCGATGCCATGAACCGAATTGCAGAAAAAGTTTTAGACGATTCTTTTACCACCGATTTAGCAGGTGAGTCGCGGGACTTTCAGGAAAGCGGGTCCAACACTGCTTTTGCCTTTGGTTTAGCCTTACTTTTGATTTACCTTATTCTGGCAGCGCAATTCGAAAGCTTTATTGATCCTTTAATTATAATCTTAACGGTACCTTTGGCCGTAGCCGGCGCCATGTTGTCGCTATGGTTATTTGGTCAAACCTGGAATATATTTAGCCAGATAGGCACCATTATGCTCATTGGCCTGGTAACGAAAAATGGTATTTTAATTGTGGAATTCGCCAACCAGCTGAAAGAACAAGGGAAAACTAAAGCCGAGGCTATTCTGGAAGCTTCAGAAGCCAGATTACGGCCTATTCTGATGACCAGTTTGACCATCGCCTTGGGTGCTTTGCCAATTGCGCTGGCCTTAGGGGCAGCAGCCCAGAGCCGGATGGGTATGGGGATTGTTATTGTGGGCGGTACACTTTTCTCCCTCGTTCTGACTTTGTTTGTGATTCCGGCATTTTACTCTATGTGGTCGCGGGAGTACAAGCACAATCCGGAACTGGCCCAAGCCGAAGCTTTTGAAAAAGAACTGGTACATTAAGATATTTTTAAATTCAGATTACTATCCGATTAATTTATGAAGCAAAGAATTGCTTTCCTGTTCAGCCTACTTTTATTATTTTTTATTTCTGTTGAAAAGAGTAAGGCCCAGGAACTATTAACCTTGGAAGATGCGGTTAAAATTGCCCTGGAAAGTAATTACGACATCAAGCTCTCGGCCAATGATCTGGCCATAAATAAAAATAATGTGAACTTGGGTAATGCCGGTTTACTGCCGGTAGTAACCGGAAACTTAACGAATAATAACAGCTTGCAAAACAGCCGGCAGGTCCGGTCTGATGGGCAAATAACGGAACGAAACGGAGCGCGGGGCTCTAACCTGAATTATGGGGTTGGATTAAACTGGACCATTTTTGACGGCTTTGGTATGTTTGCCCGCTACGATCAACTGCAGGAATTCCGCAATTTGGGTGAGGCCAATTTGCAGCTTACCATTCTGGCCCGCGTTGCCGATGTGATAACCAATTATTTTGCCCTGGTTCAGCAGCAGCAACAATTAGAAGCCAACTTAACCGCCATTGATATTTCCCGGTTCCGGGTTAAAACGGCCCAAAGCCGGTTCGAAATAGGTAAAGCGGCCCGCCTCGAAGTACTTAATGCCCAGGTGGATTTAAATACTGATACAACCAATTATTTGCGTCAGCAGGATCTCTACCGCAATACCCAGATTGCCCTGAACGAGTTGATGGCCCGGGAGGTAGATGTGTTATTTAAAGTGGCCGACACGGTAATTATAGACGATAAATTAACCCTGGCGCAAATTTCGGAGCGGGCCACGCAGCAAAATCCCGCCTTGCAGGCTGCCCTCGTAAGCCGGCGCATTGCCGAACTGGATCTGAAACAAGTCCGGGCCAACCGTTTTCCTACCATAGGTCTGAATACAGGTTATAATTTTACCGAGTCACAGTCAGCACTTGGTTTTGCTACCCAAAACTCCGGGCGGGGACTTACTTACGGGGTAACTGCTTCCATTAATATATTTAATGGTTTTATGCAGCGGCGCAACGAGCAGAATGCGGCCTTGAGCATTGATAACTCCCAATTAAACCTGGATAAAATTAACCAGAGTATTAAGGCGCAACTTGCTGCGGCTTTTCAGACCTATCGCACCAACTTATCGCTGGTAAAGCTGGAAACAAGTAACCAGGAGATAGCCCAGCGCAACCTGGATATTACCCTGGAAAAGTTCCGTCTGGGTAGTATTGCGCCTATCGAACTCCGCGAAGCCCAGTTGAACCTGGTAGCGGCTCAGGTGCGGTTAAGCAATTCCATGTATCAAGCCAAATTAGCCGAAATATCCCTGAAAGAAATTGCCGGCAATATTGATTTATAGGTCTAATTAACCAGAAAAGCACGAAATGCGTTTAAATGGTATGCCATCATTTTACCAAAGCGCTTTTAAATTCTTTTTAATATTTATTAAGTATGCCAACAGGAAAAGAGGAGTATAGCTTTTTCCACAACGTTTTTGAAGTAGTAAAAC
>JAQBNV010000285.1 GCA_028288395.1 Adhaeribacter sp.
GTTAAGACAACGGCATAAATAAATTATCTACATAACACCAGGCCCAATCTTCGCGTGGCTCGGCCGAGGTGACGACCGGGTGACTGGTTTCCATAAAATGTTTGGTAGCGTGCTGGTTAGGCGACGAATCGCAGCAAAGCGTTTCGCCGCAGGTTTGGCAGGTGCGCAGGTGTACCCACGGGCTGCCGATGGCTACACACTCGGCACATTGGTGCGCTGTTGCAGTTTTAATTTCCTGATCCTGGGGCAGGTGAATACAAGTTTTATTACGGATGGCCATGAGCGCTTAATTGGTTTATAGTTTTGGTACGGGCTATGTTTTTCTAATATATTCCAAATTTCAGCCCTTGTTACGTGCTGTTCATTATCCTCTTTAAAATGCGAAGAAGGTAATGGCTAAACCTATACACAAGGCTGGTACAATATCTTTATTATCCAGGTAATTTTTTTAGGTTAAATTTCCGAGGTGGCCCGAGGGGAATTGCTATACAAACAGGGAACTCCTGCAGATAAGCGACATCGAAATTAGCCATAAATAAAAATGAGGATAAATTCCGGAGAAATATCGCACGGGCAGCCTATTTATTTTTCAAAATGATGCTTTTATTTGATAATAGATAACGAAAGGCCGATTTCATTTTTATTGCCATTATAAGAATTGCACCTGCGGGTCTATTTGTTTTATCTTCAGGTAAAATTCTTCTTTATCTGCATCCTTTAAAGAAATAAGTACCTCGTCGTATTTATTAAACTTTATTTCCTGCCAGTCCAAAGATAAAGCTGGCGAGGCGATCAAATTGCGAGAGTCCTGAATGCTGCGGATGCGATTAATATCAACCGTTAAATTGTACAGAAACCCGCAAGTAATCTTTGATTGCTGGTCGTTTATCTCGTAGCAGGTATTCCGGAACATAGATAGAGGCAATAAAATAGTAAACAGAGTAATGATAATTACCAACCCATATTTCCTGCACCAACATTATTATCAAAGTTTTCCCTGCATCAGAAGTATAAAAACCACAAACCCCAGCTAACTTTTGAATAGTAGATTTGGTTAGGAGCAGAGGCAGTAGTTAGACCATAAAATTTATTTGTAGCTGTTTACAATGCTGTTGTGCAGCGCGCGCGGGCTCCAATAACCACTGGCAATACTCCGGCGAATTGTATAAAGCGGTTCTTCCAAATCACGTTTGGTTGAGAGTTGAAAAGCGCTGATAAACCCACGACTTTTCAATTCCGGAATAGCTTCTGCGTTCCAGAGCCCAAACGGATACGCAAAATATTTAATAGGTTGGCCTGTTATGGCTTCCAGTTGTTTTGTAGGTTTATCAATCTGGGTTTCCCAATCTTTACCTTTTAGTTTTTTTACATTCTGGTGGTCCCAGGTGTGCGACCCGATAACGTGGCCGGCATCGGCTAATTCTTTTACCTGGGTTTTGCTCATGTAGCGTGGCCGCCCCAATGATACGGTCATGATAAAAAACACGCCTTTAAAGCCGTACTTTGCCATTTCAGGAGCAGCCACGGTGTATTGATCCAGGGCAGTATCGTCGAAAGTGAGCATGATGGGCTTGGGCGGCAAGGGAGCACCGGTGGTTAAATAGGCGTAAAGCTGATCCGGCAGAATGGTCTGGTAACCACTATCGGCGAGCATTTTCAGTTGCGCCCGGAAAGCGGCCTCCGGAACAATATAATCTTTAGCAGATTTTGAGTCGCGGGCGGTCCAATCGCGAATTTGGTGATAACACAAAACAGGCACCTGCTTCCGGGCCAGGATAGTAGCGGCATTGGCGACATTCGGCACCGGGCCGGTCGGCGCCGGATGTAGTTTGGAAGCAGGCGCATCGCCGGTGGGTTTAGGCGCAGCGGTGTTACCTCTACCCCCGATTATCGAAACATTCTCGGTGCGCTTAATGGCCTCAGAACAACTAACCGCGCAGAAGGCAGTACAGGAAATAAATAAATAAAAACGCGTGGAAAACCAGTTAAGGCCAAAGGTAAGCTTCATGTACAGTAAAAGAAATCGGGTTACGCAACAGCCACTTCTTCGGGGAAACCGGAAGTGGTAAAATATTCGAAATTAAATAATTTATCGTACGGCAGGCAATAGCTTTTTAAAAAAGTAAAACAACCGGTTTGTTTAGCCAGAATAACCGCATGAGGCGGGACAGAAGCCCCAACCCGTTACTCCAGCACTTCGATGGTATTTATTTCGGGGCCGCCACCCTGGTTCGCCGATCCGGCCGCAGTATACACTTTGTTTTTATAAACAGCAGCACCCGTACCGTGCCGGCCGGTTTGCAGGGGAGCCAGGGTACTCCAGGTTTGGCTTTTTACATCAAAGGCTTCGGTCTGGTTATGTGCCAGTTTCTGCGGACTTTCCCCGCCGATAATTAATATTTTGGATCCTAAGGCTACCGCCGAATTGCCGGCCCGCATAGTCGGAATATTCTGGGCAGCCGGCAGCGTACGCCATTTATTTGATTTGAAATCGAAAATATCCACTTCCGGCACCGTCAGGTCCAGTACTTTGCCAATCCGGGCTGTAGACAGCCGGCCGCCGGCTACCACCATTTGCCCGTTGGCCATGGCTACCGATACGTGATCCCGGGCCCGGGGCGCATCGGGTAATTGCCGCCATTTGCCGGTAGCCGGGTCGTACTCGTCGAACCAGGTTACATGGCCGTCCCAGTGGCCATCAGTGATGCCGCCTACGAGGTAAATTTTATTCTGATACACCAACGCTCCCGCCGAACCCCGCCGCCGCGCTGCTGGAATGTCGTCGCCGCTGCGCCATTTATTTATTTTGGGGTTATAAATATAGATCCGGGGAATAGGTGTTTCGTGGGGATATGGCCCCGTAAGCGCTCCCACCACGTAAATTTCGTCTTTGTAAGTTACCGCCTGAAAGTGGTGCATTTCCAAGGGTGCATCGGCGCCCTTTGCCCAGGTCTGGGTTTTAATATCGTAAGCTTCCGGCACTAATTTATTGCGGCCGCCCAGCAAGTATAATTTATCGCCAACACTGGCAAATGAATTTTCGGAACGCGCGATTGCCTCATTTTTTGCCGAAAGCAAACGCCACTGTAACGGTTCTTTGGCATAAAAACTTAGAGACAAAAAGCTTATTAACAAACAGGTAAGGGTTACTGATTTTTTCATTTTTAAGCAATATTTGTAAAAGCACCAACACTTATTTAACCGGGTATAAAGTTAATATAAATATTTAGACGCTGGTATTTAGATAATAGACACTTGGATTTTCCGCAAACAAAAATATCTCGCCTATCCTTGGTAAAGGAACATTTCCGAACTGGTCATGTATTACAAACCCAGCACCTGTTTCAGTTTGACGTAACCCGAGCGGCTGACGGGCACTTTGGCCCCGGACTTTAAAATGGCTACGTGCGAATCTTTCTCGTAGGGCTCGATGCGCGTAATCTGGCTGATCTGTAACATGTAAGAACGGTGTACCCGGATAAATTTTTTCGGGTCGAGGCTGTTCTCAAAATAGCCCATGGTTTTGCTCTTCAGGAAAGCCCCGTCGGGCGTATATACTTTTATATAATCGTCGTCGGCTTCCAGAAATAAAATATCGTGTTCCGGAATAATCCGGATTTTAGTACCGATTTTCACCACAATGCGGTCCTGCCGGTCGGAAGTGGTAGTGACGGTTTGCAGCAAAGCCTGGGTATTTTTGATTATTTCGGTCTGATCTTTTTGCTGCTGCCATTTCTCTACGGCTTTGTTAAACCGGTCCTGGCTGAAAGGCTTGAGTAAGTAATCGATGGCGTGCGCGTCAAAGGCCTTGATGGCAAACTCGTCGAAGGCCGTGGTAAAAATGACGGCCGGCGGCTGATCGAGTAATTCCAGCATCTCAAACCCGTTTATCTTAGGCATCTGTACATCCAGGAATATCAAATCGGGTTGGTGCTGGGTAACTGCTTTGAGGCCTTCAAAGCCATCGCCGCACTCCTGTACGATTTGGATCTGCGGGAAAGCGGCTAAATATTCCCGCACCAGCAAGCGGGCCAGGGGTTCATCGTCAATTAAAATTGCTTTCATAGTAACTGGGGTATTTTTACAAGGGTCGTATAAGTAGTGTTATCGGCCTGGGTTTGCAATAAATCGGTACGGGCAAAGAGCAGGTATAAGCGCCGTTGTACGCCACTCAGGCCAAAACCGGTACCGTGCCGGGGTTGAGCTGTCTGGGCATCGTAGGGGTTTTGCACGCTTATTTCCAGCATTTCGGCCCGGCAGTGTGCCTCAATGCGAATGGTAACGCCGTCGGTGGTATCGTACAAACCAAATTTAATCGCATTTTCGACGAGCGGTTGCAGCAGCATGGGCGGCAGGCGCATATTTCCGCATTCTTCATCGGCGTCTATTTCGGTGACCAGGCGGTGCCCAAAACGGACCTTTTCGATTTCTAAATACAGCCGCAAATGCTCCAGTTCTTCAGTTAAACTTACCCATTGGTGTTCTTCGCGTTTTAAGGTGCCGCGTAAAAA
>JAQBNV010000300.1 GCA_028288395.1 Adhaeribacter sp.
TTTTTACCGCAGTACCAGCACGCTTTAAACGAAGCAGATGTAGCTATTGTCTATTTCAATCCCAAAACCCTCGAACACAAACGCATGCCGGCTTTATCGGCTAGTGATATTACCGCGGCTTTTGGCAATGAACAGGTGCAGGTATTTACCGATAGTCAGGCACTGGCAGATTACCTGAAAATGCAAAGCTGGGAAAACCGCAATTTATTACTGATGAGTTCCGGAACTTTTAACAATCTGGATCTAAACGAATTAACCGCTTCCATTCTGCACGTATAAAACTTTTTTATGAAATTGAATCTGAAAAAACCAATCGTTTTTTTTGACCTGGAAACCACGGGCATAGATATTTGTAAAGACCGAATTGTGGAGATTAGTATGCTCAAAATATTGCCGACCGGCGAAGAAATTCTCAAGACCAAACGCATCAACCCGACCATTCCCATTCCGCTGGAATCCAGCATGATTCATAAAATATACGATGAAGATGTAAAGGATGCGCCTACTTTTGACCGCTTAGCGAAAGGCATGGATGAGTTTTTGCAAGGTTGCGACCTGGGCGGTTATAACTTATGCAAGTTCGATATTCCGTTACTGGCCGAAGAATTTCTGCGGTGCAATATCGAATTTGACATCAGTCAGCGCGCGGTGGTAGATGTGTGCCGGATATTTCACCAGATGGAACAGCGGACCCTTTCGGCGGCCTATAAATTTTACTGCGACAAAGCCCTGGATAACGCCCACAGCGCCGAAGCCGATACCGTTGCTACATACGAAATATTAAAAGCCCAGATCAAGCGTTACGAGAATGTATCGATGCTGGCGGCCGATTTAAAAGAGGTTTTCCCGGTGGGGAACGATATGCAGCAACTGCACAAATTTACCGCCCAGAACTGCGTAGATTTAGCCGGACGGATTGTTTATAATGGCGAAGGCAAAGAAGTATTTAATTTTGGCAAGCACAAAAATGTGCCCGTGGAAGATGTTTTCCGGAAAGAGCCCAGCTACTACGATTGGATGCAAAAAGGCGATTTCCCGCTCTATACCAAAAAAGTACTTACCCGCATTAAGCTCCGGAGTGCGACCAGCGCCTTTATGAAGGTTAGCAGTTAGTTTTAAAATATAGATAAGGGGCTGGTTGCCGTAAGTAAAAGGATTTGAAAGAAATGAAAAATATAGTATTCCTGCTTTTTTGTGCCTTTAGTTTATTCCTGGCCATCTATTTTTACCGGCAATATTCCGAAACCCAGCGAAAACTGGAACTCGCCAGCCGGCAGGTGCTGGACCGCGATACCATGATTTATCAATTACAAAAAAAAACAGAACAACTCCCCGCCCCCGATACAACTCTTAAAAAAGAACCAGTAGTAATTGCCAGCACCAGTACCTTGGGGAAACTAAGTACCAGTGAAATAACCCGCTTAAAAGCCAAAGGTTTAACCAACCCGGAGGCCGACTTAAAAGCCGATTTAACCGAAAACCAACAGAACATACTCCAGCAAAAAGGTTCGTTAGGCGGCACCATGGCTATCCGGGACATTCAAATATTGGGAGAACGGTACGCACTGGCATATTTCGAAGACGGCCACAAAGGGGGGTACATGGTTCTGCGTTTCGAAATTCAACCAACTGGCCTAATCGCCTGGGTTGTTTTGGATAACTATCAGATTTGAAAGATGTTTTCCGCAATCAGCCGCTATTTATAAATATTTAGCGCAATAGCTATTTTATTAAAAAGGCTATCTTACTTAAGCAACACTGCAACAATTACTAACGATGTTGTTGCAAAATGGAAATCCAAAAAATTAGTAATTCCTTTAAAAATCTATAATTAAGCTGCTGGAAGTTTGACCATTTACTAATTAAATATTTTTGTAATATTCCCGTACAGAATAACAATTTTAAATTCACTCATGTTTGTATATTATTTTGCAAATAATATCATATCGTTTAAAGCTGGTTCCATAGGTAAAATGCAAATTACCCTAACTTAAACCCGTCCTTCCGAAGGAATCTTCTGCTTAGAGGGCCTTACAGGCAAATAACAGTTTGGTTTACTACCTGTTTTACCAATTTATGAAAATGATTTTTAACAGAATGATGGTGATTGTCTGTTGAAAATTTTGTTCCAACTTTTAAATTTCTATGGTATGGGTTCATACAATTCGGGATAAATCACGCTTAGTTTAAAAGTGCGAGTTGCAACAAAGTACTTGGTGTTAAAACCCATAATCAAGCCGCAAGTATAACTGCTTGGTAATATTTTTTATATTATAAAAATAAATCACTTTCCGAAGTTTCTAAATAACACTCTACCCAACTAAAAATGGAGGTTGATGCAGGTGGAGTTTTAAGTTTAGTCAACGAATAAACTTGGGGCTAAAAGCTTGCCACGTTTTTACATCTTTTTTGAGCGTTTGCCTTAAGGTGTTTAAGCCATGCCGAAAGAAGCTATTGGCTTTATAGCCATGGTTTTTAACTTTTTTTTTCTTTACCCGCTCATGCTGAGCGGCGTCGATAAATACTACCCAGATGTCTCGCTTCCATACTGCCAAACAGTAAAGTAAATCGCCATACTGTAGCCGTTTCAAATACACCTGCCCCCACCCACCATCCTCTAAGCAATCTTTTAAGTGCAAAGCCCGCTCTTCGGGCAGCTACCCTTCCGTCGAATCGCTCCGGCAGGTGGTGCTTGGGCAGACGCCCACAAAAAAGAATACCATTGTCTTTTAAATACTTAAGCCATTGGTGCCCTACAAACTCCCGGTCGGCTAGCAGCAGGCCAATACGCTCTTTGCCCAACAGCCTTATACACTTCGTTATTATAGCTTTGTGGTCCTGAGTAGAAGAGTTACCGCTTCGGTTATCCAATAACTCCCAGTACAATGGTACCCTGTACGGTGCAGGCGTATATTCTCCTGGCACTTGCCAATGTTCCACTCCGTATGTCTATACACAACCTGACTTTTTCTTTTCTCTTCAAAAACAAGCACAGCAACACTGCTACTTGCTGAAAGAAG
>JAQBNV010000301.1 GCA_028288395.1 Adhaeribacter sp.
AATGCCGTGCTTATAAGCCAAGCCGCTACGAGGCCGGATTTGCGCTTCGTAGCCTGTGGGCAGTTCGAGGTATAAACCGGTAGGAACCAGCGCCCGTTGCAGTGGTTTTAAATTTATACTTTCATCCAGGTTGGCCCGTAAATCCATGCCGGCCGAACTATTTGTCTGATACGCAGGCAGCGCATGTTTAGATTGGTTAATGATATTTACTTTCATGTACTTAATATTTCATACTGGCAATATACCAGGGTGGTTGCAGGCAAGGGTATAATATTTCCTATTTTAATTTAACAGGATTATTTAAGAACCGGAAAAATTATTTTTTTATTCTGATTGGGGGCTTTTCAATTACCCAAACGAGCAATAAAAAAGCGGCACACAAGGCTAAGTGAAATATATGCCGCCAGATAGAATTCGGTACCGGAATATAAAAGGCCGCTAAAACGAGTAAAACTGCCACGGCCAAATAGCCCATAATGGCTCCCACCGGGTAAGGAATCGGGTAATATTTCTGACCAATCAGATAGCACGTAAGCGCCATGCTGAAATAACAGGCCAGGGTAGCCCAGGCACTGCCCATATAACCTAGCACCGGGATAAGTAAAATATTAAGAATAATGGTAACGGCCGCGCCACCAAAGCTGATATAAGTACCCATGTGGGTTTTATCGGTAAGCTTAAACCAGATAGAGAGGTTATAATATATACCCAGAAATAAATTAGCCAGCAAGAGAATAGGTACAATAGTTAAACCCTGGTAGTAATCCGGGTCCCGGATGAGTAATTTAAAATCTTCGAGGTTTACGCTGACAAATATGAAAATGAAAGTGCAAACCAGTACGAACCATTTCATTACCAAAGCAAAAGTAGCAGGTGAATTTTTTTCTTTGGCCTGCGAAAAAAAGAAAGGCTCACCGGCGTACCGGAATGCCTGAATGGCTAAGGTCATAAACATTGCTAATTTGTAGCAGCCATTATAAACTCCTACGGCCCCTTTGGTAGTTACACCCGGATAGAAATCGGGCGGCAATAATTCCAGCAACAGAATCCGGTCGAGCACTTCGTTTACCATGCCGGCAAAGCCCATAATCATGAGCGGGTACCCGTATTGGAGCAGCGGCTTCATAAACGTAAAATCCAGGTTAAACCGGAAACCCCTGAATTCCCGCCAAAGCATCGGAATTAATAGCAGGTTGGCCACCAGGTTTATCAGGAAAATATACCCGACACCCCACTCTGGCCTATAAAAAGTGGAAACCAGGGGTTTAAGGCTGGGTAAAAAACTGCCGAAGTAAATGCCGTGGCAAACCCAGAAGATGAAGATATTGGCACCAATGGTAATAAAAATATTAGCCATTTTAATGCCGGCAAATTTAATGGCTTTATTTTCCAGGCGCAGGCGGGCAAAGGGGATAGCCGTAATGGCATCTATGGCCAGGATAATAGCTAACCAACTGATAAATAACTTCTGATCGGGGAAGTTAATAGCTGCCGCAATGGGTTTAATAAAAAAGAGAATACCACCGGTAAAAAGAAGGCTGGTAAAAATAATAAAACTCAGTACCCGGTTGTAAAGCATTTTAAAGTCGGTACCGGGACGGTTGGCGTAGCGGAAAAAAGCCGTTTCCAGGCCTAAGGTATACAGCACATTAAAGAAAGCGACATAGGCGTATAAACTTCCTATTATACCGTATTCTTCCGGTTTAAAAACAGCCGAATGAATGAGGAAAAATAACAGAAAGTTTAGCAAACGCCCAACAATGCTGCTGATGCCATAAGCCGCCGTTTGCCCCAATAGTTTTTTGGCAACACTACTCATGCGCAACAGCTACAAGAAGAAATAAATAAAATTTGGGTGGAGTAAACAAGTGTGGATCAATAACCCTGAAAGTTTGGTTTTCTTTTTTCCAGGAATGCGTGGGTGCCCTCCAGGAAATCTTCGGAACCGCAGCAGCGGCTAAAAGAGTTTGCTTCGGTTTGATAGCCGTTTTCTTCTTTGTCGTACCAGGCATTTACGCAGTCTACAATCAGACCAACGGCTAGCGGCGCTTTGGTTATAATTTTGCCCATTATTTCCCTGGATTTGTACATGAGGTCAGCAAAAGTGGTAACGTGGTTTACCAACCGTAAACGTAAAGCTTCCTGGGCCGAAATCAGATCGCCGGTCATCATCAGTTCCATGGCTTTGCCTTTGCCCACCAGCTGGGTTAAGCGCTGGGTGCCACCGTAACCCGGAATCAGGCCCAGTTTTACTTCCGGTTGGCCAAACTGAGCATTCTCGCTCGCAATCCGGATGTGGCAGGCCATGGCCAGTTCGCAACCACCGCCCAGGGCGAAGCCGTTTACGGCGGCAATTACCGGTTTCGGAGATTCCTCAATCATGCTGAATATATCTTGTCCGCGCTCCGAAAAACGCCGTCCGATTACCTCATTCAGGTTCGTGATTTCAGCTATATCTGCTCCGGCAACAAATGCTTTATCGCCTTCGCCGGTAAAAATAATTCCCCGTACATCGTCATTATCAAAAGCTTCCTGCATTGCCGCCCCAATTTCATCTACCGTTTCGGTGTTCAGGGCATTTAATTTGGAAACCCGGCTTATCGTAATCGTGAGGATTCCGCCATCCAGGTTAATTTTTAGATTATTAAAGGTTGTCATCAAAAGTCAGACTGCTAGCTGTTGTATTTGAAGGGCAAATATAAGCAAATCAGTCCAGTAAAAAGCAATATGATAATATCTTGTATAAAGAAGGCAAGTAGGGAAGGATAAATGGGCAGAAATATATAAATGGCCTGAAGTTTCTGGGAAAGGTATAGGAATTCTGATGCGCGCATAGCCGGATCTTCTGAATTAGTTAAAAGATATACGACGCTTATGCGGCAGGCAATATTCAGGCGAACATCCGTAATCGAGATTGACCTTAAAAGAAAAAGGCCGTAAATAATTACGGCCTTTTTATATCTAAAAGTTAGCGTGCTTTACAGCGTACGTTTCACTTCTCTTTCTTCGTATCCTTCAATGATATCACCTATTTCCAGGTCGTTGAAGTTTTTAATGCTGATACCGCACTCGTAACCGGTCCGTACGTCTGACACATCGTCTTTAAAACGTTTCAGGGCTAGTATATCACCGGAATGAACCACAATACCATCCCGAACCACACGTATTTTAGCGTTACGGGTAATGGTACCATCGGTAACCATACAGCCGGCAATTGTACCAACTTTCGTAATCCGGAAGACATCCCGCACTTCTACGTTGGCCAGAATTACTTCCTGTACCGTTGGCGCCAGCATACCTTCCATCGCATCTTTCACCTCGTTGATGGCGTTGTAAATAATGGAGTACAACCGGATATCAATTTGTTCCTGCTCCGCCAATTTACGGGCGTTGGCCGATGGACGTACCTGGAAACCAATAATAATGGCATCCGAAGCTGAAGCCAGCAATACATCTGATTCTGAAATCTGGCCTACGCCTTTGGACAGAATATTCACCTGTACCTCGTTCGTCGACAGTTTGAGTAAAGAATCTGAAAGCGCTTCCACAGAACCATCCACGTCACCTTTTACAATCACATTCAGTTCCTTGAACGAGCCAATGGCCAAACGACGGCCAATTTCGTCGAGGGTGATGTGTTTCTTGGTACGCATACTCTGCTCGCGTTGTAACTGCGAACGGCTGGAGGCGATTTCACGGGCTTCACGCTCTGTTTCGTAAACTACAAATTTATCGCCCGCCTGAGGCGCACCATCTAAGCCTAATACCTGAACGGGCGTAGACGGACCAGCGGTTTTCATTTTCTTACCCCGGTGATCGGTCATGGCTTTTACACGGCCATAGTGCGAACCCGCCAGCATAATATCACCCACGTGTAAAGTACCGGTTTGTACCATGATGGTAGCTACGTAACCCCGTCCTTTGTCCAGAGAGGCTTCAATTACGCTACCAGTGGCGCGGC
>JAQBNV010000303.1 GCA_028288395.1 Adhaeribacter sp.
CTTTTACCCTGGGCGTGGCCGTTAATTATGTAGATGAACTATCCAGCCGGGGCATTCCCTTGACCACCGTTTTCCGGAACATGCAGTTCCTGGTAAACGTTGACACGGATTATTTTTTCCAGATAGCCAAGTTACGGGCCTTACGCTGGTTATGGGCGGGCATTGTAAAAGCATCGGCTGAAAAGCCCGAATTGGCGTCTTATCTGCGGATCCACGCCCAAACCGCTACCTGGTCGGCCACCACCTTCGACCCCCATACCAATATTCTGCGTGCCACCACCGAAACCATGGCCGCCGTTATTGGGGGCTGCGACTCTGTTTCGGTAGCGCCTTTTGATGCCGCTTTTAACCGGGATAATCCTTTCTCCGAGCGAATTGCCCGAAATATTCCCCTGATCCTGCAACACGAGGCCCTCCTCCACCAGGTCATTGACCCGGCCGCCGGCTCTTATTACCTCGAAACCTTAACCTGCGAACTCGCCGAAAAAGCGTGGGCCTTGTTTCAGGAAGTAGAACGGCAGGGCGGTTATGGCAAAGCCTTAGCAGGTGGTTTTATCCAGGAACAACTGAACGCATCGGCCGAAGAAAAATTTAAAAACATAGCCTCGGGTAAAGAAGTACTGGTGGGCACAAATAAATTTGCGAATAAGCACGAAAAAATTAGTTTCGACGCCGTGACTTTACTTCAAAGCTCTTACTTAGATACTACCCGGGCCAGTTATCCTTTTGAAGTGATGCGCCTGGCCGCCATGCTGCACTTCCAGAAAAAAAAGGCTCGGCCCAAGGCGCTTATTGCCATTATCGGCCACGATATTCAGGAACATATTCACGCGGCTTTTGCCAAAGAGTTTTTTGATTGCGGGGATTTTCAAACCGAAATCCTGCATTTTGAAACGGTAAAAGCTGCCCTGGAGAAATTACTATTTACCGAGTGTAAAGTCCTCGTGTTTTCCAGCACCGAAACTGATTATTCCCGCTTCTCAAAACACTTTCTCGAAGCCCTGAAAAACCATAAACACCGGCCAGTGCTTATTCTGGCGGCTCCCCCGGAAAACATGAAAGAAGAACTCGAAGAAAACGGTTTTGATGCTCATATTTTTCAAAACTGCAACGCCCGATCCATCATTAGCCGCATACAGGAGCGATTGCTTACAAATGAATTATTTATGAAAAATAATTTTGATTGATGAAAGAAAATATTATTCAAAAAAAATCTTACGCTTTTGCTTTGAGCATCATCCGTTTATATAAAATATTAACTGCTGAGCAGAAGGAATTTGTACTATCTAAACAATTATTACGGAGTGGTACATCAATTGGAGCCAATGTAGAAGAAGCATTGGCAGCTAGTTCTAAGGCTGATTTCATAAATAAAGTCAATATTTCAGCTAAAGAAAATCGTGAAACAAGCTACTGCCTCCGGTCATTAAAAAATTCCGGTTATATCCAAGATGAAATATTCAATCCACTTCATTCCGAATGCCTGGAGATGCAAAGGATTTCCAGCAGCATTTGGCTAACCTCCAAAACCAATTCATAATTTATAATCATCACTCATAATTATTTTTCAAAAAGTGAAGCCTGATTTTTCGAAGATAGATTTTAAAGAGTTAACGGCCTGTGTAAACCCGCCCGGAGCCGCTATAAAACCGGAGCCCTGGCAAACGCACGAACAGATTCCGTTGCAAAACTTTTACACGCAGGAAGATACCGAAAACTTTGAACACTTGGGTTTTGCCGCCGGGTTACCACCTTATCTGCGTGGGCCCTACAGTACCATGTACGTAAATAATCCCTGGACCATTAGGCAATATGCCGGTTTTAGTACCGCCGAAGAAAGCAATGCTTTTTACCGTCGTAACTTAGCCGGCGGCCAGAAAGGTTTATCTGTTGCTTTTGACTTAGCTACCCACCGCGGCTACGACTCCGACCACCCGCGCGTAGTTGGCGATGTAGGTAAAGCCGGGGTCGCCATTGATTCTATCCTGGATATGAAAATATTGTTCGATCAGATTCCGCTGGACCAGATGAGCGTTTCCATGACCATGA
This sequence comes from Adhaeribacter sp., assembly GCA_028288395.1. Taxonomy (GTDB): domain Bacteria; phylum Bacteroidota; class Bacteroidia; order Cytophagales; family Hymenobacteraceae; genus Adhaeribacter. The sequence continues at coordinate 2,050 of JAQBNV010000303.1, forward strand.
ACGGGGCCGTGCTGCCGATTTTGGCATTTTTTATTGTAGCGGCCGAAGAACAGGGCGTATCGCAGGAGAAGCTGAGCGGTACTATCCAGAACGATATTCTAAAAGAGTTCATGGTCCGCAATACCTACATTTATCCGCCGGAACCCAGCATGCGTATTGTCGCGGATATTTTTGCTTACACCTCGCAGCATCTGCCCAAGTTTAATTCTATCAGTATCAGTGGGTACCACATGCAGGAAGCCGGCGCTACCGCCGACCAGGAACTGGCTTATACCTTAGCGGATGGCTTAGAATATGTGCGCACTGGTTTAAAAGCCGGTTTAGATATTGATGCGTTTGCCCCACGGTTATCATTTTTCTGGGCGATTGGCATGAACCACTTTATGGAAATTGCCAAACTGCGCGCTGCCCGGATGCTTTGGGCCAAACTGATAAAGCCATTCAACCCGAAAAACGAAAAATCATTGATGTTGCGTACGCACTGCCAGACCTCCGGCTGGAGTTTGACCGAGCAGGACCCGTTTAACAACGTAGCCCGCACCACCGTGGAAGCCTTGGCCGCCGCGCTGGGCGGCACGCAAAGTCTGCACACCAACGCATTGGACGAAGCCATTGCCCTGCCTACCGATTTTTCGGCGCGCATTGCCCGCAACACGCAGTTATATTTGCAGCACGAAACCCATATAACCAAAACCGTTGACCCCTGGGGCGGCTCGTATTACGTAGAGGCCCTGACGCACGAACTGGCCCACAAAGCCTGGGAACTGATCCAGGAAGTAGAAGAACTGGGCGGCATGGCCAAAGCCATCGAAACCGGGTTGCCTAAAATGCGCATCGAGGAAGCCGCCGCCCGCCGCCAGGCCCGCATCGACTCGGGCAAAGACGTTATTGTGGGCGTTAATAAATACCGCTCCGATGCGCCCGACGATTTCCCGATAGAAATACTGGATATAGATAATACCGCCGTACGGGATGCCCAACTCAACCGCCTGCAATATTTAAAAGAAAACCGGAACCAGGCCGAAGTAGACGCGGCTTTGAATGCTTTAACTGAAGCCGCCCGCCACAACACCGGCAATTTATTAGCTTTAAGTATTGATGCCGCCCGTAAACGGGCTACTTTAGGGGAAATTTCTACTGCTTTAGAAAAAATATACGGGAGACACAAAGCCGTGACCAGAGCCATATCGGGCGTTTACGCTGCCGAACTATCCGACGACGAAAACTTTAAAAAGGCTACCGAATTAGCGAATGAATTTGCCAAAATGGAAGGCCGCCGCCCCCGCATCATGGTAGCCAAAATGGGGCAGGACGGCCACGACCGCGGCGCCAAAGTAATTGCCACCTCCTTCGCCGACCTTGGTTTCGATGTAGATATCGGGCCTTTATTCCAAACCCCAGCCGAAGTAGCCATGCAGGCCGCCGAAAACGACGTGCACGTGGTAGGCATCAGCAGTCTCGCCGCCGGCCACAAAACGCTGGTGCCGCAACTATTAGCCGAACTGAAAAAGCTGGAACGGGAAGATATATTGGTGATTGTAGGCGGCGTAATTCCGGCCCAGGATTACGGTTTTTTACAAGAGGCGGGCGTAGCCGGCATTTTTGGTCCGGGAACGGTCATTAGTGTAGCCGCGCAACAAATTTTAGAACGATTGATGCGGGAGGAGTAAATATAATTATTAAAATATTATTATGAAAAGGCATTAAGAAAGTTTATTATTAGACTTCCTTAATGCCTTTATTCCTAAATGGGAGCTGAAATAATCACAGACATTTTAATAGATAGGCTTTTACATATGCCTAAAATTGTACTTAATCCAAATATTCAAACTAGGAAGAAGGAAAGGCACGAAGAGAAAAACTTTGAATTGAAGGGAGAAGA
>JAQBNV010000305.1 GCA_028288395.1 Adhaeribacter sp.
AGCATCATCGGGAAACCGAACGTGGGAAAATCCACGCTCATGAACGTGATGGTAGGTGAGCGGCTTTCTATTATAACCTCCAAAGCCCAGACTACCCGCCATCGCATTATGGGTATTTTAAACGGCGACGATTTTCAGATTGTATATTCCGATACACCCGGTATTATTCAGCCTAAGTACGAACTGCACCAGTCGATGATGCGCTTTGTGCATACGTCTTTAGAAGATGCCGATGTTATTTTATTTGTAACCGATATTTACGAAAAGCACGACGAAGAGGAAATTGTGCAGCGGTTACAGAAAACCCAGGTGCCTATATTGCTGCTAATTAATAAAATAGACCAGGCCAGCCAAAACGATGTACTGGAAAAAATAGAGTATTGGAAAGATAAATTGCCGGCCCGCGAAATTGTACCCATTTCGGCTTTGGAAAAGAAAGGTACCGACAAAATATTTGAGCTGATTCTGCAATATTTGCCCGAGCACCCGGCTTATTACGACAAAGATGAACTAACTGACAAGCCCGAACGTTTTTTTGCGGCGGAGATGATCCGGGAAAAAATATTCCTGCTTTATAAAAAAGAAGTGCCTTACAGCTGCGAAGTGGTGGTAGACGAATTTAAAGAAGATGAAACCATTATCCGGATGCGTGCCGATATTAACGTAGAACGGAAAAGCCAGAAAGGTATCATTATCGGTCACCAGGGCGAAATGCTGAAAAAGGTAGGTACCCTGGCCCGTAAAGACATGGAAGAATTTTTTGGCAAGAAGGTTCACGTGGAACTATACGTGCGGGTAAACGAAAACTGGCGCACCAGCCCCAAAGCCCTGAACCGGTTTGGCTACAACAGCAGCGAATAAATTATTTTCGATATTTCTGTCGCAAGTTTAGCGAAAGCGTTACTTGGGCTTACAATATGGCCAGTTTGTAACTGGCGCAAGTTTAAAACTTGCAATTATACTTACCTCATGTTACGGCTATGCCTAAACTTGCGGTATCAAATATTCACTTCCTGATAAAGGAAATAAAGTACAAACATTTTTCATAATTCAGGAAGTTGCCCGGCAGACGGAAGGGTAGAAATTAGCGTTCCAGATAAGTATTTTATTCTTCTCTTACCAAAGAGAAAAAAAGATAGCCGGAGGCGGAAAAGCTGAGGCACCAGTTAAATGAATTTCTAAATTTTTTTCGGATACCCGGACACAACTAAACCGGGCTGAAAAAGCAACTTAAAACAAATGGCAAATATTGTAGCTATTGTCGGCCGGCCCAATGTCGGTAATTCGACTCTTTTTAACCGGCTCGTCGGCGAGCGTAAAGCTATTATGGATAACGTGAGCGGCGTAACCCGCGATCGGCATTACGGCTACGGCGAGTGGTGTGGTAAATTTTATACGATAATTGATACGGGCGGCTATGTACACGGGTCCGATGATATTTTTGAAGAAGAAATCCGGAAGCAGGTAGACCTGGCCATAAAAGAAGCCACCGTTATATTATTTATGGTGGATGTAGACGCTGGCCTGACCGGCCTGGACGAGGAGTTTGCCGATGTGTTGCGGCGCACGAATAAACCCGTTTTTGTAGTCGCGAATAAAGCCGATACCCACCTGCGGTCGCACCTGACCGGTGAGTTTTACGCCCTCGGTTTAGGCGAAGAAATATTCGCGATATCGTCGGCAAACGGTTCGGGTACCGGTGAATTACTTGATGAAGTAGTAAAGCACTTTGAGACAGAAGACCAGGAAAACCCCGATGAAGGAATTCCGAAAATTGCGGTGCTGGGTCGCCCCAACGTAGGCAAATCGTCTTTTGTAAATTTATTATTGGGTGAGGAGCGGAATATTGTAACCGATATTGCTGGCACAACCCGCGACTCTATTCATTCGCGCTATAATGCGTTCGGCAACGAATTTATTATTATAGATACCGCCGGCTTGCGCCGGAAAACCAAAGTACACGAAGATATAGAGTTTTACTCGGTACTGCGCTCGATCCGGGCCCTGGAAGAATCGGATGTGTGTATTGTAATGGTCGATGCTACCCGCGGCCTGGAAGCCCAGGACGTAAATATTATCGGCTTGGCCGATAAAAACCGCAAAGGCATTGTAATTCTGGTAAATAAATGGGACTTGATTGAAAACAAGGCCACCAATACCATGAAGGAAATTGAAGAGCAGATTCGTCATAAACTGGCGCCGATGACTTACATGCCCATTATTTTCACCTCGGTTTTAACCAAGCAGCGGGTGCATAAAGCCATTGAGATGGCGGTGGAAGTATACCAGAACAAAACCAAAAAAATATCTACCTCTAAGCTAAACGATATTATCTTAAAAGAAATAGAGGCTTATCCGCCCCCGGCCATTAAAGGTAAATTTGTGAAAATCAAATATATTACTCAATTGCCTACGCATAATCCTACATTTGCTTTTTTCTGTAACCTGCCACAGTATATCCGCGAGAGCTATACCCGCTTTTTAGAAAATAAAATCCGGAAGCATTTTGGTTTTGAGGGCGTTCCGATAAATGTTGTTTTCCGGAAAAAATAATAGGACGGGAAGTAAGGAAATATTTTTAATTTTGGTTGCCTGCTACAAAGGCTTTAAGCACATGAAAACGAAAATAATTTTGGGTTTGGTTTTGGGAGGGTTAGTCTTAAGCACGGCCTGCAGTTCCCGGCAAATAGATAGTGGTATTTACCAGACCAATCCCGGAGGGGCAACCGAGGATGCATCTGCTGCCGACCGGGCCGAAACGGCCGTAGTCAAGATGGATTCGACCAGAATGATTATTTTAAATGATTCACTTCAGAATAGTGCCGGCGAGCTATAAACCAGAAATATAAAATAAATATTTAACAAGAGGTTGGCCATAAGTCAGCCTCTTCTTTTTAGGGATAAATTGATTTTCAGGAGATTATTAAGGTGAAATACTGTTTAATCTAAACCTAAATTAATATATATCGTTAAATCTGGATTATTGCTAACTGCCGGTAGGCTTTGGCTAATATATATTTGACCTAAACTCCTATAATTATGAAGAAACTATTTTTAATGTTCGTGGCCGCCGGCTTATTTAGCTTTGCCACCACTTCTTGCGATTCAGGTAAAGAGAACGCTGCCGAAGAACAAGCAGAAGCAGCAGAAGATGTTGCCGATGATGCCGATATGCCAGCTGCTGAAGAAGCGGCTGAAGAAGCAGAAGACAGTATTGATGCGGCTGATCCGCGTTAATAATTATGTTTAAAATAAAAATGCCGTTCAGCTAGCTGAACGGCATTTTTATTTTAAATCCGGTTTAAACAAATAATAAAAGCTTTTATTAGCCAAGGCGTTTTTGAATTAAATGGCTTACCCGATTATAAAGCAGGCGCGGCTCCAGGGTACGCCAATTGATATGTTCCAGAGTGCCCCCAAAGTTCAGGTAATAATCCAGGTTAAATTGTTTCATTTCGGCCAGTACAAAATCCTGGAAACAGATAGCGGCAATCCAGCCGTCTTCCACGTCCTCAAACCATTCTTCGTAATAAGAATCGTCGGAGCCGTGAAAATTAAAAACGTTTTCCCCGATTAAAATAAAATGCGAAATGCCTTCCTGCACCATCGGGTCGATGATGTTGCGTTTCAGGTGCATGATATCGTTATGCAGGGTGTCGTTCCACTCGCCAATAAATTCAATAACGCCGAAGCCCTCGTCGTAATCCACAAATAATATTTTCAGGAAAAGCGTTTCAGATTCAATATCGTCCCATTGGGGATGAATGTAATAGCCGTAAATAGTATTGGTATATTCCAGCAGATTGTTTTCGGCGCCATAGAGCGGCGAACGCGGATCTTCGGTAGCGCTGTATTGGTCTATCCAGTTATAAAAGGGCTCTATGGTATGCATAAAAAGTCCGGCATTGGGTTAAAAGTAAAAGATTGTACTTCATACTTACATACAAAAAAGAGGTTGTGCCGGGTTTCCTAAATAACAGAAATAGGTAGTTTATATTTTAGATCGGTTGGTTTAGCTCTCCTAAATTTTGATTCCGGATATAAGATGTCGCCTGCCAATATCCACGCAAGGTGTCATTGAAACATAGCACTTTTTGGACTGGTCTAAAAGCGAATAATTACCGGGCGGCATAATTATTTAGAACACCCCGTACACTGCCATATTGCTGCAAGAGTTTTTCAGCTTCGGTTTCACTTACCGGCAGTTCATCCATCACCATGCGCACGGCGCGATTTACTAGTTTGTGGTTAGATAGCTGCATATCTACCATTTTATTGCCTTTTACGTGGCCCAACTGAATCATGGTAGCGGTGGTAAGCATGTTCAGCGCCAGTTTCTGGCCGGTACCGGCTTTCATGCGGGTACTACCCGTTACAAACTCCGGGCCTGTGACCACTTCTACCGGGTAATCGGCGGCCTGGGCAACTTTAGAACCCGCATTACATACGATACAGCCGGTAGCAATGCCTGCGGCCCGGCACTTTTCCAACCCGCCAATTACGTAGGGCGTACGGCCTGAAGCTGCAATGCCTACCACTATATCTTTTGCATTGATGTCGTGCTGTTGTAAGTCTCGCCAGGCTTGTTCAAAATCATCTTCGGCATTCTCTACGGCTTTCCGGATAGCCGTATCGCCGCCGGCAATGATGCCCACCACCAGGCCGTGGGGCACCCCGTACGTAGGCGGACATTCCGAGGCATCTACTACTCCCAAACGCCCGCTGGTACCGGCGCCAATATAAAACAGGCGCCCCCCATTGCGCAGGCGTTCGGTGGTGGCCTGAACCAGCGCTTCGAGTTGCGGAATGGCTTTTTCCACAGCCAGGGGCACGCTTTTGTCTTCCTGGTTAATATTTACCAGTAGCTCATTTACCGTCATGTGCTCCAGGTTATCAAAATGCGAACTGGTTTCAGTGGTACTCATTGGTTTAATCGTTTTGGGTAACAGATATTTAATTATCAGATTTTGGTAACCGGCAATTAGTAGCCGGTAAAAATTAAATTAAAAATAAATTAGGACAGTTTTACACCAGACAGTGAAGCTAAACACCAGCTAAAATTTGCTTTTTTCCTGGTGGTATAACGCCAGTCCCGCAATAGGGCTTTGCAGTACGCGACCTACCTGAATATTTAAACTTTTAGCGGCTTTGCGCAAAATATCAGCATAATAAAAAGCTATGGAACCAACAAAGTGGGTGGGCAGGGTTTCGTAGGCGGCGTATTTGCAAACTGTGAGGCGGAAAAAATCCACAAAGCTTTGGTGTAACATTTCCGCGGCAAAGGGGTGCCGTTGCCAGCCCTGTAAAAATGGGGCAAAAGAAGCAATGTAGCGGTTTGGGAAAGGCTCGTTGTAAATACGTTGCAATATTTCGGCCTGACTTTGGGGATATTGTTTCTGGAAGGCTGCCTGTAAATCCGGCGGCAGCTCCTTATTCAGGTACAGGTTTAATAATTTTTTACCTAAATAACTACCGCTGCCTTCGTTGCCTAAAGTAAAACCCAGACAAGGCATTTGGGCGGTAATGGTTTGCCCATCGTACAGGCAGGAGTTGGAGCCGGTGCCCAATATACAGGCGATACCCGCCGTATGTCCGCAGGTACCCCGGGCTGCTGCCACCACATCGCTCATTACCTGAACCTGGCTGTTGGGGAATACCGCTGAAATAGCACTGGCTACGAGACTGCACTTGGCCTCGGTACTGCAACCAGCCCCGTAAAAATAAATTTGCGTAGGCTGATGCGCGCCCAGTTGCGGTAACAGGTTTTCTGCCAGTTCGGTTTGGATAGCCGCCGCCGTTTGGTAATTGGGGTTAAAACCTACGGTAGTGGCCTGGCTTATTTTATCTTCGGGCAACAGCAGGCGCCAATCTGTTTTGGTAGAGCCACTATCAGCGATTAATATCATCTTTGGTGTGTTTAGCCTCTGGTTAATATGCCACAGACTGTTGTTTAAACTAAATTTTCAAAGCTACTTATTTAGTAATAGCCGGCTCGAGATCACCTACTTTAACAAACCGATTACTTCAAATTTGTCGAATACATATTCTTGGTGGGGGGCATCTTTTAGTTCTTCGGTTAAGTCCTGACCGGCCCAGTGTTCGTAGTGATTGCCCCGGGCCCACAGCCGCGATTTTTTAACGTCGTATATTTGCCCTCGGTAGGCAATCCAGATTTCGTCGCGGTCCTGGCCGTTGCGTAAAGCCAATTGGTTTTTTGTGTATTCCGGTAATTTAACTTCCATCAGGCAAAATAATAGAGAATAATTTAGTTATGAAATTAATGTAAATAGTTTGAATATATGAACGGATGCTGCAACCTAACTCCGCAGAGAAGGGTCATGGTGGTAAAATTGATTATACTGATGAAAGCAAAATTACACTTGTTTTACCTGGCGGCCATAAATATAATAATGATTTTACCGGGCTGCGATGCCGACACGGTAATAGAACCAGACCGGTTATTTAGTATGCCGGCAAAAAAAATATTCCCAATTTACCG
>JAQBNV010000346.1 GCA_028288395.1 Adhaeribacter sp.
AACTACCAGATAGCCGGCGAACCCGGAAATTATATTACCATTGCTACCACGCGGCCCGAAACCATATTGGGCGATACCGCCATTTGTATTAATCCGAAGGATATCCGCTACCAGCACCTGCAGGGCAAACAGGCTTTGGTTCCTTTAATCGAACGGCCTATTCCGATCATATTTGATGAATATGTGGATATGGAATTTGGTACCGGCTGCCTGAAAGTTACGCCGGCCCACGACCTGAACGACTACGAATTAGGTGTGAAGCATAACTTACCCGTACTGGATATTCTGAATGATGATGGCACCCTCAACGCCAATGCGCAGCTTTACGTGGGTGAAGATCGGTTTGTGGTTCGGAAAAAAATAGTTAAAGAACTGGCCGCTAAAGAGCTGTTGGTAAAAACGGAAGATATCACAAATAATGTTGGTTATTCCGAAAGGACTGATGCCGTAATTGAGCCAAAATTGTCGATGCAGTGGTTTTGCCGCATGGAAAACCTCCGGGATCCGGCCTTGCGCAGTGTAATGGACGATACTATCCGGTTGCACCCCCCCAAGTTTAAAAATATGTACCGCTCCTGGATGGAAAATATCCGGGATTGGTGTATTTCGCGGCAATTGTGGTGGGGCCAGCGCATTCCGGCTTATTACCTGCCCGATGGTTCTTATGTGGTTGCTCTCAATGCCGAAGACGCTTTGGCGCAGGCCCGGGAAAAAACCGGTAACGCCGATTTAATCCTCGCAGATTTACGGCAGGACGAAGACGTACTGGATACCTGGTTTTCGTCATGGTTGTGGCCCATTTCGGTATTCGATGGTTTCAAAGACCCAGATAATCCTGATATTAGCTATTATTATCCAACCAACGATCTGGTGACCGCTCCCGAAATTTTATTTTTCTGGGTAGCCCGCATGATCATGGCCGGGATGGAATACCGGAAAGAAGTGCCGTTCCGGAATGTATACCTGACAGGAATTGTTCGCGATAAATTAGGCCGTAAAATGTCTAAATCATTGGGCAATTCGCCGGATGCTTTGGGACTGATAGAGCAGTATGGCGCCGACGGTGTTCGGACCGGCATGTTGTTTAGTTCACCGGCTGGTAATGATTTGCTTTTCGACGAAAAATTGTGCGAGCAGGGCCGCAACTTCAGTAATAAAATCTGGAATGCTTATCGCCTGGTAAAAGGGTGGGAGATAGATGAAACCCTTTCAAATCCGAACCAAATAGCCATAAATTGGTTTGCCGCCAAATATAATGGAGCGCTGGAGCAGATTGAAGATCATTTCACAAAATTCCGGATATCAGATGCTTTAATGGCGGTTTACAAACTGGTATGGGATGACTTCTGCTCGTTGTACCTCGAAATGATTAAGCCAACATACCAGCACCCGATCGATAAAGAAACCTTAGCGGCTACTATCGTTTTTCTGGAGGATATTCTTAAACTGCTGCATCCTTTTATGCCTTTTATTACCGAGGAAATCTGGCAGGATATAAAAGAGCGGACGGATGCGGATTATTTAATTATTGCGCCCTGGCCTACCGGCAAAATTGCCGATACTATTTTGCTGGAAAGGATGGAAAAAGCGATGGACATGGTAGCGGGTATCCGTAATGTCCGGAATGCCAAAAATATTCCGCAAACCAAAGCCTTGGAACTAGCCATCAAAACCCAGGAAAAATCTATTATAGCACCTTTTGAGCCTTTAATCCGGAAGCTGGCGAACCTCACCGATATCAGCTATGTAACAGAAGGGCCCGAAGGTAGCCTGAATTTTGTAATTGCGGGGAACGAGTTTTTTATTCCGATCGAAGGAGCAGTAGATCCGGCGATAGAGCGGGAACGCTTACAAAAAGAATTGGAATATACCCTAGGCTTCCTGAACGCAGTAGATAAAAAATTAAGCAACGAACGTTTTGTAAATGGTGCGCCGCCGGTTGTACTGGAAAAAGAATGGCAGAAAAAAGCCGATGCAGAAGCTAAAATAAAAGCGCTGGAGCAAAGCCTGGCAGCAATTGGGATATAATGCCTATTAGATATGGGTGGAGAAAGGGGAATAATGTTAAAGCATTACCGGTTTAATTTTTAGTGGCTATTTCCTGTTTAGGAATAGCTACTAAAAATTAAATAAACGCCAAGCTGGAAATAGAACGATTTACTGGAGACTTTTTTAGGCCGCTATTGCTTATTGCATAAAAAGTTTTTCGTATTGGCAAGGAGTCAAAGAACCCAATGCCGAATGCCTCCTTTGCCGGTTAAACCAGCTTTCTATAAACTCAAATACAGCCCGCCTTACTTGGGCGTTGGATATGGCCCTTTTCGGAGTTTTTTCATGGTCTTTATCGAGCCTTCTAAAGAAATTAAAGGTGCCAAATGAGCGCTCGGTAACCCAGCGCCGCTTAACCGGTACAAAACCTGCTGCCGAGGGAGGCTTAGAAGTAAATTCCAGTTCAATGCCCAACAAATTAGTGCTTACCCCCTCTCTAAAAACTTTCTCATACGCCTCATCGGCCAGTATCTATTCATACCCTTAACAAAGGTGCTACCACCCGCTCTGCCATCACGCCATCAGCTTTGTTGGCCGCATGTACTACCACCCCCCATACCGAACCTAAGGTATCGGTTATAATGTGCCGTTTACGTCCGTTTAACTTCTTGTTTCCATCCACACCGGTTTCTTAGGAAATAAAGGAGCCAACTTTAACAGATTATGAATCAATACTTAACATGTTGGGCGAATGCTCCTTTTTTTGGCGCTCGCGCTCTTGCCGGTTCAAATGCCAGTTGAGCCTTTCCAGCGTACCATCTGCTTGCCATCGGCGGAAATAATAATACACCAGTTGCCGCTTGGCAACGTGTTCCGGTAGATTCCGCCACTAGCCACCACTGCGCAGCATCCAATAAATAGCATCGAGTATTTCCCGTAAACTATGTTTACGCTTGCAGGGCACCACAAATATTCCCTTTATATCTTCCTGCTGCGAGTCCGTTAATCTTGTATAGCAAGTTGGCATAAGTCTTTAAATTTGTGTCTTGTCCTGAAATGAGTTTACACAAAAGTAAACGAAAATGGAAGGAAAAAAAGGGAAGCGTACCCGATTACCCATGCAAAGCTATTCGGAGGAATTTAAGCGGCGCGTATGTGCGGAGTATTTAGCCACCCGGGTAAGTAAAGTAAGCTTGTTAAAGAAGTATAACATTCGCTACCGGAGTGCTATTCAGCACTGGCTGCGGCAATATAAATATGAAGACATCGGTATAAAAAGGCCATATTTGCCTCCTGTAAACTTACTGCCCTTGGCCGCGAAAGAACCCGATGACAACTCAGCCCCCGCTACCAATCAGGCGCTGGGAAAGCGAATAAAAGAACTGGAACGCTTACTAGCCGATGAGCAGTTGCGTTCACAGGCCTACCACCGTATGCTTGAAGTAGCGGAGAAAGAGTTCAAGCTGCCCATTCGAAAAAAGTTCAATACCAAGTAATCCATGAGATGAAAGACCTATACGCCAGCGTAAGCCTGGTGCGTATTTGTCGGTTACTGGGTATTACCCGTCAGGCTTATTATCAGCATTGCTGGCAACAAGAGGCGGCCGGTATAGAAGAAACCTTCGTTTTGGCCGCCGTATTGACCATCCGTCAAGAGCACCGGGTGATGGGCGGCCGAAAGCTTTATGAAAAACTCCATCCCTTTCTGCTGGAACATCAAATAAAAATGGGCCGGGATGCCTTGTTTGACCTTTTAGCAGCTAATAGCTTGCTGGTAAAAAAGAAGCGCCGGCGCTATATTACCACTTTCTCGGGTCATTGGCTAAGGAAATGGCCTAACCTCATCCGGCAAATGGAAGTAAGGGGGGTGAACCAATTATGGGTAAGCGATATAACCTATTGGAAAGTAGCGGGCAGTTATCTCTACATCAGTTTCATTACGGATGCTTACTCGCACAAAATAGTAGGCTACCACCTGGCGCAGACCCTGGCAAGTATAGAAACCAGGAAAGCTTTACATATGGCTTTAGAACAATTACCAGCTAAACTTACGGACCCACTCATCCATCATTCTGACAGAGGGGTGCAGTACTGTTGTGAAAGCTATGTCAAGCTATTGCAGGACAAAGGCATTCAAATGAGTATGACCGAAAATGGAGACCCTTTGGAGAATGCCATTGCCGAACGGGTGAACGGCATTCTCAAAGAAGAGTATCTGAGGCATTACCAAATCAGTAATATAGAACAGGCAACAGAAAAATTACAGCAGGCTGTCAAACTCTACAATGAGCACCGACCACATTACAGCATTGGGCTGCTTACCCCGCATCTGGTACATGAAAAGAACCTGGTTACCGAAAAATTATGGAAAAACTATTATCAGAAATATAGTACCATTGTAAACCCATTGCAGGACAAACAACAACCTGTAAATTTATAGCAGGATTAATCTATAACCTGTAAACTTTTTTTAGGACGAGACAACCAGTATTTTAGTAAATTTCGTGTCAGCTCTTTTAGTCCAGACTACTTCCTTAGCCATTGTTGATGTTTTTGTCTTACTTCTTCGTCATTTATCCAATTGTTAGAATCTTTACTTTCTTCGTCTGCAAGCAATAATTCATTCTTCTCTTCATCTGTCAGGTTTTCCCAAAGCTGTCCATTTTTGCTTTGACTTCTCTGAACCAACAACTGATAAAAAGAAGACAATAATTCTTCATTGTCAATTTTGTCAATGAGTTGATGAAAGTCTGTTTTTATGTTAGCTATAGCCATATTTTTCGATCTTTGTAATAATCAAATTTACTACTTTTTTATAATCCGTTTTATTTTTTGCCGCCCAACGTACGTGGCTAAAAAGTGCTTTAGTGCTTTTTAGCCACGTACGTTGGGCGATGTCTTTTTAATCCGAAAAAGTAAAGTATAAGATATAATTTTTATCTGTAGAGTTTAAAATCAAGTAATCATAATCAACTCCCAATTCTAAATAATTGATTTCATTTTCACTCTTTAAATTCTTTATCTTAAATATTTTATGAATATTTAAAATTTCTTTCAGCAATAAGAAAAAATGGTTTATTTGGTTTTCTACTTTATACTTGCTCGGATTGAGCTTACTTAGTTCACCATTATTGGTTA
>JAQBNV010000392.1 GCA_028288395.1 Adhaeribacter sp.
TTACTACGCTTAACCTGGGGCCCACGCACCCGGCTACGCACGGTATTTTCCAGAATATATTGCAGATGGACGGCGAGAAGATTATCTCGGGCGTGCCCACCATCGGCTACATTCACCGGGCTTTTGAGAAAATTGCCGAGCGCCGGCCATTTTACCAGATTACCCCATTAACCGACCGCATGAACTACTGCTCCTCCCCTATTAATAATATGGGCTGGTGGATGACCGTAGAAAAACTTTTGGGTGTTAAAACTCCTAAGCGGGCCGATTACATGCGTGTAATTGTAATGGAACTGGCCCGGATTACCGACCACCTGATTTGTAACTCTATTCTGGGCGTGGACTCCGGCGCTTTTACCGGCTTCTTGTACGTGTTTCAGGAGCGGGAGAAAATATACGAAATTTACGAAGAAATCAGCGGCGCCCGCTTAACCACCAACATGGGCCGGATTGGCGGCATGGAGCGTGATTTTACGCCGGTTGCCCTCCACAAACTTCGCGAATGGATAGCTGGCTTCCCGAAAGTAATGAAGGAATTCGAATCGTTGTTTACCCGCAACCGGATTTTCGTGGATCGCATCAAAAATGTAGGACCAATTACGGCGGAGCGGGCCTTGAACTATGGTTTTACCGGGCCCAATCTGCGGGCAGCTGGCGTCGATTACGACGTACGGGTAATGAACCCTTATTCTTCTTACGAAGATTTTGATTTTGAAATACCAGTAGGTACCACTGGCGATACGTACGACCGCTTTATGGTGCGTAACGAAGAAATCTGGCAAAGCTTCCGGATTATTCAGCAAGCCTTGGAAAACTTACCCGAAGGTCCGTTTCACGCCGATGCACCGGAATATTTTTTACCCCCGAAGCAGGAAGTTTACCGCAACATGGAAGCTTTGATCTACCACTTTAAAATAATAATGGGAGAGATTGATGCGCCGGTTGGAGAAGTTTACCATTCTGTAGAAGGAGGTAACGGGGAGTTAGGGTTTTATTTAATTAGTGATGGGGGTCGAACCCCGTATCGCCTGCATTTCCGTCGGCCTTGCTTTATTTACTACCAGGCTTACCCCGAAATGGTGGTAGGCAGTCAGCTTTCCGATGCTATTTTGATTTTAAGCAGCATGAATGTGATTGCCGGGGAGTTAGACGCTTAATTTAAAGTGATTAGCTGTTAGTATTTAGTTATTTAGATAAACCTTTAATCCCCAAGTTGCCCTTTTAGGGAATTGGGGATTAAAAACGAATAAACAGCAGCTTTGGGAAACTCTTGAGCTACTGATAAAAACAGAAATAAATACAAAAATCGTTGATGGAATCACCAACAACTCAAAATGAAGTACAATTTTCGGAGGCGGCCATGGCCGAAATCAGAAGATATATTTCACACTATCCTGCCGAACGGAAAAAATCGGCTATTCTTCCTGTGCTACATATTGCCCAAGCTGAATTTGGCGGTTGGGTAAGCCCGCAGGTACAGGAAAAAGTAGCCGAAATACTCGATATTCAGCCAATTGAGGTATTCGAAGTAGCCTCTTTTTATACCATGTTTAACCTGAAACCGGTAGGCAAGCACGTACTGGAAGTATGCCGGACCGGCCCCTGCATGTTACGCGGTGCCGACGGCCTGATCGAACACTTGGAAAACCGCTTAGGTTGCCACGTAGGTAAAACCAGCCCCGACGGGCTTTTTACCTTAAAAACAGTTGAGTGCCTGGCGGCCTGTGGTATGGGCCCAATGCTGCAAATCCGGGAAAAATATTATGAGAACCTGGACCCGCAGAAAATGGACCAACTGCTCAACGACCTAAGCAAAGCATAAAGTTAGTACCTGGTAGCAGGTAAAAGGATTGAAAATTAAGAAATTAGCGCACTATTGTTTTAAAAGCTAATTACTAAAGACTAAACCCCATGGGATTAAAAATATTAACGGAACATATAAATGTACCAGGCATTGATACCCTGGAAACCTATCGCAAGTTGGGAGGTTACCGCTCGGTAGAGAAAGCCCTGAAAACCATGACCCCTGATGAAGTGGTGGAAGAAGTTAAGAAGTCGGGTTTGCGGGGCCGGGGCGGGGCTGGGTTCCCAACCGGATTAAAGTGGAGTTTTTTGGCCAAGCCGGAAGGCAAGCCACGTTACCTCGTTTGCAATGCTGACGAATCGGAGCCGGGCACCTTTAAAGACCGGGTGCTGATGGAGAAAATTCCGCACGCGCTGATTGAGGGCATGATTACTTCCAGCTATGCCTTAGGGGCACGCACCTCCTATATATATATTCGCGGCGAATTAATGTTTGTACTGCGCATCCTGGAAAAAGCTATTGCCGAATGTTACGCCGCCGGGTTATTAGGCGAAAATATATTGGGTTCGGGCTACTCGCTGGACTTACACGTGCATCCGGGTGGTGGTGCTTACATCTGCGGTGAGGAAACAGCTTTACTCGAATCACTGGAAGGAAAACGGGGCAACCCGCGTAATAAACCGCCATTTCCGGCAGTTTGGGGCCTTTATGGCTGTCCTACGGTGGTAAACAATGTAGAGTCTATTGCTACAGTACCCTGGATTGTAAATAATACCGGCGAAGAATACGCCAAAATTGGGGTCGGCCGCAGTACCGGCACAAAATTAATCTCGGCCGGCGGGCATATCAACAATCCCGGCGTTTACGAGATTGAACTGGGCTTACCGGTAGAAGAATTCTTGTTCTCCGACGAATATTGCGGTGGTATCTGGAAAGGCCGGAAGTTCAAGGCCATTGTGGCTGGTGGTTCTTCGGTGCCGATTTTACCGGGCGAATTATTTCTGAAAACAGCGGAGGGCACGCCTCGCTTAATGACGTATGAATCGCTGTCGGAAGGTGGTTTTGTAAGCGGTACGATGCTGGGCTCGGGTGGCTTTATTGTAATGGATGATACCACCTGTATTGTGCGCAACACCTGGAACTTCTCCCGCTTTTATCACCACGAATCGTGCGGGCAGTGTAGCCCGTGCCGCGAAGGAACCGGCTGGATGGAGAAAATATTACATCGCCTCGAACATGGCCATGGCCACATGCACGACATTGATTTATTAGTAAACGTTTCGAAGCAGATCGAAGGCAATACCATTTGCCCGTTGGGTGATGCGGCTGCCTGGCCGGTAGCCAGTGCCGTGCGCCATTTTCGCGACGAGTTTGAATGGCACGTGAAACATCCGGAAAAGGCTACGGCAGCGGGTGCGGTTTACAGCGGCGCGGAAGATTTGGCGTTTGCTTAAGCGCTTTGCGCGATGTTCGATTGTTCGAGGTTAAATTTTTTGATGATAAAAAAAGTCGAAATATCGAATTTCTAAATATCGAACATCTTTTGTATATATATAAATACCGAGTTAAGTAGTGGTTCTTAACCGAACAACGAACAACAATTAACGAACAACGAAATTAAATGGCTAAAATAACTTTTGACGGCATTGAGGTAGAGGTGGAAGACGGAACTTCCATTCTGAATGCTGCGCGTAAAATTGGCGGTAAAATAGTACCGCCGGCCATGTGTTATTATAAACCTTTAGCAGGCAGCGGCGGTAAATGCCGGGTTTGCCTAGTAAAAGTAACACAAGGCTCGGCAAAGGACCCGCGTCCGATGCCTAAACTGGTGGCTTCCTGCGTTACACCGGTACAAGATGGCATGGTGGTAGAAAACACCTTATCGCCGCAGGTACTCGAAGCCCGCAAAGGTGTAGTAGAGATGCTGTTAATCAACCATCCCTTGGATTGCCCGGTTTGCGACCAAGCCGGCGAGTGCGATCTGCAGAACCTTTCGTACGAGCACGGCACTTCCGGTACCCGCTACGAAGAAGAGCGCCGCACTTTCGACAAAGTAGATATTGGTCCTTTGATACAGCTACACATGACCCGGTGCATTCTGTGCTACCGCTGCGTATATACCGCCGATCAGATTACCGATAAGCGGGTACACGGCATTTTGGGCCGCGGCGATGCCGCCGAAATTGGTACCTACATCGAAAATGTAATCGACAACGATTTTTCCGGTAATGTAATCGATGTGTGTCCGGTAGGCGCTTTAACTGATAAAACTTTCCGGTTTAAAAACCGGGTGTGGTTTACCAAGCCGGTAGATGCGCACCGCGATTGCCCAAAATGTTCGGGTAAAGTGGTATTGTGGAACCGGGGAAGCGATGTATTACGGGTAACGGCCCGCAAAAATGAATACGGCGAAGTTGTAGAATTTATCTGTAACGAATGCCGGTTCGACAAAAAAGAAGTATCTGACTGGATAATAGATGGTCCGCGCCATATTGCCCGGGCTTCGGTTATTTCGGCCAACCATTACGAATTACCGGTGGTGAATCCGCAAATTATTGCGGACCTGCCCGAGAGTACTACCAAAGAATTAAACCTGCTTCCAAGACCTTTCTAAACCCCTATGGAAATACCCGTAATTGCCATCCAAGCGCTGATTATCCTTGCCATTTTTGGTATTACCTTATTAATTGCGACTTACTGCACCTGGGCCGAACGCCGGATTGCCGGTTTCCTGCAAGACCGGCCCGGTCCAAACCGGGTAGGTCCCTGGGGGTTGGGGCAGCCCTTGGCCGATGCCGTGAAATTGTTTTTTAAAGAAGAATTTATTCCGGCCAGTGCAAATAAATGGTTATTTATTGCGGGTCCGGCCTTGGCCATGTTAACTGCTCTGATGAGCAGCGCCGTGGTTCCTTTTGGCAATACCCTGATACTCGAAGATTTTGGAGCCGTGATGTTGCAGGGTATAGAGGTAAACATCGGCATGCTATATATTTTCGGGGTAGTTTCGCTGGGCGTGTACGGAATTATGATTGGGGGATGGGCTTCTAACAACAAATTCTCATTATTAGGAGCTATCCGGGCGGCCTCGCAAAATATTAGTTACGAGATTGCCCTGGGACTTTCTTTGATAGCGGTTTTAATGATGACTGGCACTTTATCGTTGCGGGAAATAGCGTTGCAGCAAGCCGAACCCCTATTCGGGATTTCGGGAATGAACTGGAATATTTTTTACCAGCCGCTCGGTTTTATTATATTCTTAACCTGCGCTTTTGCCGAAACCAACCGGACACCTTTTGACTTACCGGAATCGGAAGCCGAACTGGTAGGCGGTTACCACACCGAATACGGATCGATGAAACTGGGCTTATACCTGTTTGCCGAATACGTAAATATTATTGTGGTATCGGCCGTAATGAGCACTTTGTATTTCGGCGGTTTTAACTTTCCCTTTCAGAATGAGATTGGCGCTTTTCTTTCCAGCGACCCCACGGTAGCCCATAATATTATTACCATTATGGGTACGGTGGTGTTCTTCCTGAAGATATTTGCCTTTATCTTTTTCTTTATGTGGGTGCGCTGGACTTTACCGCGTTTCCGCTATGACCAATTGCTAAACTTAGGCTGGAAAGGTTTAATTCCGCTTTCGATAATCAATATTGTTTTAACCGGCGCCGCTATCTTATTATCAATGCGCTTTGGTTGGTAATATTTTATTGCAGCTACTATACCACTAAAGTAGTTTGGTTTAAAAGCGAGTGAATGCCAACTCTTTTAAATAATATTGGGATACAAGGTCTTCTATAGCAATGAAGGTTATAACATATGATATTGGTTGCAAACTGTATTAGATAAGCGGATAAAAACTTTAGCAGTTTATTACGGATAAAAAATATTCTAAAAAATAAATTTTGTTTAAATAGTATTTCTCGCTTTTCGAAAGAGAGACTTATTTATTAAAAAAATATACTATAATATTCTTCTCCAAAAGCTTTTTAGCATAAGGGAGAACTTAATATAAAATCAGAAATGCAATTAACAAATAGAAAGAAAGTATTGGAACAGAAGCCAATGACCGTGGCCGAGAAGATGTATCTTCCGGCCATTTTCAACGGGCTTTCCATTACCATGCGTCACTTTTTTAAGAAAAAGCCTACCATTCAATACCCGGAGCAAACCCGGGAATTTGGCCGGGAATTCCGGGGATTACACGTATTGCGCCGGGATGAAAAAGGCCGGGAACGTTGTACAGCCTGCGGTTTATGCGCAGTAGCTTGTCCGGCCGAAGCCATTACCATGGTAGCCGGCGAGCGCAAAAAAGGCGAAGAGCATCTGTATCGCGAAGAGAAATACGCTGTGTCGTACGAAATAAATATGCTACGTTGCATTTTTTGCGGCTTATGCGAAGAAGCATGTCCGAAAGAAGCGGTATTCTTGCAAAATGATAAAACCGCGCCTTCGCGTTACGAGCGCGACGAGTTTATTTACGGCAAAGACCGGTTGCTGGAGCCATTAAACGCTGCTAATTCAAAAGACAATATTAAATACAGATATTAATTAGGCAATTAAGTAAGGGCTGCGGGCAACTATTTCCTGGCTTTGTTTAAAACTAATTACTAATAGCTAATCACTAAATAATGACTGGTAATTTATTCTATTTCCTGGCCTTTTTAACCTTGTTTGCCGCATTGGGCGTTGTTTTCTCGAAAAATCCGGTTTACAGCATTTTGTGCCTGATCCTGACTTTCTTCTGTTTATCAGGTCATTATATATTACTCAATGCCCAGTTTGTGGCGGCTGTTAATATTATTGTGTATGCGGGTGCTATCATGGTTTTGTTCCTGTTCGTAATAATGTTTCTGAACCTAAACGCCGATACAGAGCTAGCCCAAGCTAAACTCACCATTACAAAAGTAGCCGGGGTAATTTCAGGCGGAATGTTACTGGTAATTATGATTGCGGTATTAAAAGATGTGGATCCGGGTACGTATGATCCGGAAAATTTCGATTCCCAAATTGGCATGGTAGAAAACCTGGGCCTGCTGCTTTTTACTAAATATTTATTGCCATTTGAGCTGGCCTCGGTACTATTTTTAGTAGCCATGGTAGGTGCCGTTATGTTGGGGAAGAAGGAAACCCAGCAACGGCATTTCTAAAACTTAAACATAATGGCGACCAAATCTGTCGCCATTTGTATTTAGATAAAAGCCCGATTTATTGGGTAAATAACAAAATGCCGGTAACTTTGCACCGCTTTTTCCGCCCACTATTTATTATTAAAAGCTATTATAGCTAAATAAAAATGAACGAAATTCCTGAGGTAATCAGAACCATTCCTTTACAACACTATCTGTTTTTCAGCAGCGCTTTATTTGTTATCGGTATTATAGGGGTTTTAACCCGCCGCAACGCCATTATCATTTTCATGTGCATTGAGCTGATGTTAAACGCCTCTAATATACTGCTCACCGCTTTTTCGGCTTACCGCTCCGATGCCAACGGACAGGTTTTTGTATTTTTTATTATGGCGGTAGCGGCGGCGGAAGTGTGCGTAGGGCTGGCTATTATTGTAATGATTTACCGTAACCTGCGCTCTACCGATGTTAAAATCCTGAGCAACCTCAAATGGTAGCTTTTAGACGCTAGCACCAACCGCTACTATCTAAACTTTTCTTTTATAAAATATTCCTGTTCACGGAAAACGAACAATGATTAACGAACAACGAAACTAAAGCATGCAAACAGATATTTTACCCGCCACTAATTCCGACATGGCATTGTTCTGCTTACTTATCCCGCTTTTACCTTTTCTCGGATTTATTATCTGCGGCCTCGGCAACCGCACCTTGCCCAAGGGCCTGCTTAGTTTAATTGGCTGCGGGAGCGTTCTCATCTCGTTTTTACTCTCGGTTTTCCTTTTTCTGCAGTTCGATGGGCGGCCCTACGTCGTAGATTTATTTGATTGGATAAATGTGGGCAGTCTGCACATCCCGTTCTCCTTTATGATCGATCAGTTATCGTTGATTATGCTGCTGCTGGTAACGGGCGTTGGATTTGTTATTCATGTATATTCGGCCGGTTACATGAGTCACGATACTGGTTTTGGTAAGTTCTTCTCTTTCTTGAACCTTTTTATTTTCTCGATGCTACTGCTCGTAATGGGGTCTAACTACGTGATGATGTTTATTGGCTGGGAAGGTGTGGGTTTATGTTCTTACCTGCTGATTGGTTTCTGGAATAAGAATACGCCTTACAACAACGCCGCCAAAAAAGCTTTTATCGTAAACCGCATCGGTGACTTAGGCTTTCTATTAGGCATATTTTTAATATTTATTACCTTCGGTAGTGTTACTTACGCCGATATTTTCCAGCAGGCCGGCCAACTGCACGAAGTAAACCAACCGGTTATCGTAGCCATTACCATGCTATTGTTTGTGGGTGCCATGGGTAAAAGCGCCCAGTTACCTTTATACACCTGGCTGCCCGATGCGATGGCTGGCCCCACTCCTGTTTCGGCCCTGATTCATGCGGCTACCATGGTTACCGCCGGTATTTACATGGTGGTACGGTCAAACGTACTATATACCCTGGCACCTACTACCCTCGATTTTATAGCCATAATTGGTTTGGCAACGGCGGTTTTCGCCGCTACTATAGGTTTGTTTCAGAACGACATAAAAAAAGTATTGGCTTATTCTACGGTAAGTCAGTTAGGTTATATGTTTCTGGCCCTGGGCGTAATGGCCTATACCTCCTCTATGTTCCACGTGCTTACCCACGCATTCTTTAAAGCATTATTGTTCCTGGGTGCGGGTAGTGTTATTCATGCCATGAGTGGTGAACAGGATCTCCGTTGCATGGGCGGTCTCCGGAAATATTTACCGGTTACGTTTATTACCTTCTTAATCGGTACACTGGCTATTTCGGGTATTCCGCCATTTGCCGGTTTCTTCTCCAAAGACGAATTATTGGCCCAGGTATATGAGCACAGCAAAATCATGTGGGCTTTTGGTTTGTTAACTTCTTTCATGACGGCCTTTTACATGTTCCGCCTGTTGTTCCTGACTTTCTTTGGCACGTTCCGGGGCACCGAAGACCAGCGCCATCACCTGCACGAATCGCCGGCCAGCATGACTATTCCGCTCATTATCCTGGCAATACTTTCTACCATTGGTGGATTTATGGGCCTGCCGGCGGTATTCAGCGAAAATCATATTTTATCTAATTTCTTAAGCCCGATATTTGGCTATGCCCGCCAGGCAGTACCTTCGGCTTTTGAAGCGGCGCATCTGGATCATGGCACCGAATATATGCTGATGGCCATTTCGGTAGCCGTAGCGGTCGTAGCCATTATTATAGCCTACCTCACTTATGTAAGCAAAAAAGCCGTTCCGGCCGACGAAAACACCGCCTTATCGCCGCTGCACAACCTGGTTTACCATAAATATTACATCGACGAAATTTATGATGCCCTGTTTGTACGCCCGGTGATGTGGCTTTCCACAGGTTTGCACCGCTTTGTAGAAAAAGGGCTGGTAGACCCGATTGTAAATGGCTTTGGCAAGGGTGTTATTCTGGGAGGGCGTAACCTGCGCTTCCTGCAAACCGGCGCCATTGGCTTTTATCTTTTTGCCATGGTACTCAGCATTGCCCTGATTCTATTCCTGAACTTTATTATTAGATAAGTAAACCCCCAACATGATTACAGCCTTATTACTCTTCTGGCCGGCCCTGGCTGGTTTGCTGGTTCTGTTCATAAAAGGTCAGAACGCCAAGCGAGTGGCATTTGGAGCAGCCGTTGTAGAATTTATTCTGGTCTTGTTTGCTTTGCTGCAATATGAGCCCAATGCTTACGTGCAGTTTACTTTTTTCCGGACCTGGATTGAAAACTTCGGGATTAATTTTGCTATTGGGATGGATGGTATCAGCCTCTTGCTGGTTTTCCTGACTACCTTCCTGGTGCCCCTAATTATTCTTTCTTCTTTCCCGCACTCCTATAAAAACCCGAACGTTTTCTACGCCTTAATCCTGTTTATGCAAACGGGCCTGATTGGCGTATTTACCTCATTTGATGCCTTCCTGTTTTATTTCTTCTGGGAAGTGGCCCTGATTCCAATATATTTTATTGCAGCTATCTGGGGAGGCGAACGCCGCATTCCGATTACCTTTAAATTTTTTATCTATACCATTGCTGGCTCGTTGTTTATGCTGGTAGGTTTTATTTACCTGTATTTCCAGACGCCCGGTACGCATACTTCCGATATAAATGCTTTTTACCAGTTAAACTTAGATACTGCGCAGCAAAGCTGGATTTTCTGGTTCTTATTTATCGCTTTTGCCATTAAGATGCCGGTTTTCCCGTTCCATACCTGGCAACCTGATACGTACACCGAATCGCCTACCCAAGCCTCCATGCTTTTATCGGGCATTATGCTTAAGATGGGTATTTATGGCGTTATCCGCTGGTTATTGCCGATTGTACCGCAGGGCGTAAGTCAGTGGGATGAAGTGGTGCTGGTGCTTTCCATTATTGGGATCGTGTACGGTTCGATAATCGCCATCCGGCAGCGCGACCTCAAACGCTTAGTTGCTTACTCTTCTATTGCCCACGTGGGCTTGATTGCGGCCG
This sequence comes from Adhaeribacter sp., assembly GCA_028288395.1. Lineage (GTDB taxonomy): Bacteria > Bacteroidota > Bacteroidia > Cytophagales > Hymenobacteraceae > Adhaeribacter. The sequence goes on from JAQBNV010000392.1 coordinate 10,431, forward strand.
GTATTTTTTCTTTAACCGAACACGGCCTGCAGGGCGGCATGATCCAGATGCTGAGCCACGGTATTAACGTAGTGGGTTTATTCTTTATTATCGATATTATTTACCGTCGCACCAACACCCGCAACATCAAAGACCTGGGAGGTATCACCCAAACCACCCCGGTACTTTCTGTCTTCTTTATGATTTTATTGCTGGGTACTGTTGCCCTGCCGCTTACCAACGGGTTTGTGGGCGAATTCCTGTTGCTTTCCGGCGTTTTCCAATATAGCAGTTGGATGGGGGCCGTAGCCGGATTAACGATTATTCTGGCGGCAGTTTACTTGCTGCGTATGTTCCAGGGCGTTATGTTCGGCGAGCAAAACGCCACTACTGCTAACTTCAAAGATTTAACGGGGCTCGAAACAGCCGTTCTGGTACCGCTGATAATTATGGTTTTCTGGATAGGCTTGCATCCCAATACGTTCCTGAGCCTGACCGAACCGGCCATTGGCCATTTATTAGGCATTATAAATAGATAGTTCGAATTTCCGATGTTCGATTATTCGATTTCAAAATGGACCGAATAATCGAACATTGAATATCTAAAAATCTAATAAGAATATGAATTCAATATTATTACTTACTTCTTTTGGTATTCTGAACCTGTTTATCGGGTTTGGCAAATCCAAGAAAATAATTATGCCATTGGTGCTGTTGTTCCTGGCAATTGTTTTTGTGGTAAACCTGACTGGTTGGAACGATACCCAGGTTTATTTCGAGCGGATGCTGACCATCGACAATTTTGCGGTAGCCTTTACCGGCGTGGTGGTTTTAACTACTATCCTGATTTTACCTTTCGCGCAACGTTACATCGACCTGCAAGACGAGAACCTGGCAGAATATTTTTCGCTACTGTTATTTTCGCTAGTGGGTGCCATTATGATGGTGGCTTACGAGAACCTGCTGATGCTTTTTGTAGGAATCGAAATATTATCCATCAGCATGTACATCCTGGCGGGCAGCGATAAAAAGAACCTGAAATCGAACGAAGCCGGGCTCAAATATTTTTTGATGGGTTCTTTTGCTACCGGCATTCTACTCTTTGGCATCGTATTGATTTACGGCGCCACCGGCACTTTCTTCATTTCAGAAATTGGTGCCGCTACCGTAGCTCAAAGTACCGACGAATTAACTTCGCCGCTCCTGGGTATGGGCTTACTATTTACCTTAATCGGCATTTCTTTTAAAATATCGGTTGCTCCTTTCCACTTCTGGACACCAGACGTTTACGAAGGCACGCCTACTTTCTTTATGGCTTTTATGTCTACGGTTGTGAAAGTGGCCGGCTTTGGCGGATTCTATAAACTAATGTCGGTTTCTTTTGCCAGCGCGCAGGACATCTGGTTCCCAACCCTGATTGCCATGACCGTGATTACGCTTATAATTGGTAATATTGGCGCGGTAGCTCAGAATAGTTTCAAGCGGATGATGGCTTACTCCAGTATTTCGCACGCTGGTTATTTAATGATTGCCCTGCTTTCTTTTAACGACCGTTCCGAAAATGCCATCTTCTTCTACTCCCTGGCTTATTCGATATCTACCGTGGCGGCCCTTGGTATCCTGAAACTGGTAGCCGACCAGCGGGATGATGTATCGTATAACGCCTTTAACGGCCTGGGCCGTACCAACCCCTTACTAGCAGCGGTCATGACTATCTCCATGTGTTCGCTGGCGGGTTTTCCCTTGACGGGTGGCTTTTTTGGTAAATTATTTATTTTTAGCGCGGCTTTGGACCAGGAATTATTGTGGCTGGTAGTAGTGGCTACTATAATGGCAGCAGTTGGTTTCTATTATTATTTCCGGGTAATTATTGCCATGTACATGCGCGAACCCAGCGGCGACCGCGTACAGGTAAGCCCTATAGCTTCTTTTGCTTTGATTTTTATGGCCGTACTTACCTTTGTGCTGGGGATTGTGCCTGGTTTACTCAGCAACATTTTGTAATTTAATATATTTATAAAAAGAAAGGCGGGTGAAAAAATTCACCCGCCTTTCTTTTTTGGCCTACCTGCCATTAGAATTTATACCAAATCGCATGAACAAGGTGCCATACTGCA
>JAQBNV010000415.1 GCA_028288395.1 Adhaeribacter sp.
GTTTTAAAACAGTCTCTTAGAAAATACCAGAAAATAAGATTGGTCTATCCATTGTTTCAATACCAAATCCGGAATATTATTGGTCATATATATGGTGTTCCAATGCTTCTTGTTCATGTGGTAACCCGGTTTTACAACGTCGTACTGCTCCCGCAACTGTACGGCTACCTCCGGATCGCATTTCAGGTTAATGCTTTCAAAGGTATTCATATCGGTTAAAGCAAAAATTCTGCCGCCCACCTTAAAAACCAACGTATCTATCCCAAAAGGCGTCTCTTCGGTTACACCCGACCGGGAAAGGCAATATTCCCGAAAATCTTCAATATTCATTAGAATATATGCCGGGTGATAAGGACAATTAAAGCGATTAAAAACATGAGCATCGACAATTTATTTATAAAATGCATGCTGCGTAAGTTAAAGTTAGTTTTACGATTGGGGTCTTTTTTCCGGAAAAAGTAAGTGGTTACTTCCGAAAAATCAAATAGTCCTTTCATGCTTGTATTTTTTAATTATGAGAGATAATGGCTTAACAAAATATCGAATTATGTAACCACATGTTCGTTCAGAAGCCTATGTAAGTAACAAAGTTTGGCAAATAAAAGTCTTATTTTAAAGAGAATATTTCCCGATGTTCTTTCAAAATCTTATCAGGAGTTAATTTCCTGTTCTACCAGTAATGGTTCTACCCACTTACCGTCTTCCACTATTAATCTAATAAGTTCATCCACAGCAGCATCTTCCGGTACCGATTTTTTTATAACTTGCTGGCCGCGGTAAAGCGCAATTTTACCTTTCCCTACGCCTACGTAGCCATAATCTGCATCGGCCATTTCGCCGGGACCATTTACAATACAACCCATAATGCCAATTTTTACGCCTTTCAGGTGATCGGTACGTTTGCGGATTTTAGCTGTTGTTTCTTGTAAATCAAACAAAGTGCGGCCACAACTAGGGCAACTGATATATTCGGTTTTGCTCATGCGCGTACGGGCCGCTTGCAAAATACCAAAGCTCAATTTATTTAAGCCATCAATCAGAGCAAGCCAGGCTGGTTTAGCGCGATCCGGCAATAATTCTGTACGCAGTAGCACACCATCACCTAAGCCGTCCAGCAGCAAACCACCCACATCGGTGGAGGCATACAGTTGCGTTCTTTCCATGCCTATATCGGAGTATTGCCGGTTAATAATTACGGGGTTCTGCACCTGGTTATTCATCAGCCGGAAGAACCCTTTTCGCAATTCTGCCATAGCGTGCTTATTATCGGTGTACAGCATAACGATAGCCGTTTTATCTTCCTTTAATTGGGCAATGGCTTCGTCAGTTAAAGAACTGATATTCTGAAATACAAAATTAATTTCGGGATGCCGCGGATTAGAAGCGGCATATTCGGCCGGAGTTAAAACCGGGTAGTGTTCCGGACGCTGACCAGCCGCCACCCAGGCATCATAATCCAGCACTTCTTTCAGGCCGTTGGGTAACATAAAAGGAACGGCTTGGCTACCGGTATATATATAATCAGCGCCCAAGTCGTTCATGTTAAACTTGTCTAACAGCATCGAATAAAGATGACCAATGCATTTCAGGTCGGCGTAATGCAGCTCGGTAAGCCGGCTGATATCCGCCATTACCCGCGGTACATTCTGGCCACCTACGTTACCTACCTCAAAAATTTCGCGGCGGTGATACTGGAACGGATTGATGGGAATATTGCAAATGGGTTTTATGGCAGCATGACCAGCCCGGTCGGCGTACCGGTCGATGAGCATCCGGGCAACCGGGGCTTCATATTCCGGCGCTTCGGTTAAGGATACCCTTACCGTGTCGCCTATGCCATCTTCAAGCAAAGTACCGATGCCTACTGCCGATTTAATGCGACCATCTTCGCCTTCCCCGGCTTCGGTTACCCCCAAATGGAACGGGTAAGGCTGCAACCCTTCTTCCGCCAGTTTTTGCACCAGCAGCCGGTAGGCCTGCACCATCACCTGCGTATTGCTGGCTTTCATGGACAGTACAATATTGTAATATTTCAGATCTTCGCAGATGCGCAAAAACTCCAGCGCACTTTCTACCATTCCTAAAGGAGTATCGCCGTAATGGCTTAATATTCGGTCGGATAAAGAACCGTGGTTGGTGCCGATACGCATGGCCGTGCCGTATTCCTGGCAAATTTTAACCAAGGGAACAAAGCGCTCACGGATGCGGTCAAGTTCGGCCTGGTAAGTCGCATCAGAATAATCAATAACTTCAAATTTCTTCTTATCTACGTAGTTTCCGGGATTAATCCTTACTTTTTCAACGATACGGGCTGCTAGTTCCGCCGCATTAGGAGTAAAATGAATATCGGCAATTAAGGGTACGTTATAACCCCGCCGACGCAATTCGGCTTTGATATTTTTAAGGTTCTCGGCTTCCTTTACACTCGGAGCGGTAATGCGTACGTATTCGCAACCAGCCTCTACCATTCTGATGGTCTGTTCTACCGAACCCAACGTATCCATGGTATCAACGGTAGTCATAGATTGTACCCGAATCGGATTTTTACCGCCTAAGGCAATGTCGCCAATGGCTACTTCACGGGTTTCGCGCCGCACATACGCGGTAAGGCTCGGACAATAATTTAAGTTCATGGTGTTTACTGCAATACTCACTTCTTAACCAAAAAGCGGCGGTGTTTGTTCGGTTTGCCGGTTACAAAATAAGCGCATTTAAATGAATTAAGGCAAATTAACCTTTGTTTTAACAAATGAAAGCGCACTTAAATATTATATTTAAGTTATGTTTCTTAAACTGGATAGATATTTGTATTAGCAACAATGAAAAGGATGCGCCAATTCACGTTTATGATTAACAAAAATATGGATAAAGGGGTTCGGGTACAAATACAGCAACAGGCCGAAAATTTAGGAATTAAGGGTAAACAGGCCCTGGATATCGTTTTATTGGCTTCCAGCACCATTAAAG
>JAQBNV010000416.1 GCA_028288395.1 Adhaeribacter sp.
TTGTAAATAATTTAGGACTAAGGGGTTAAAAAAATAGTCTGTAAGCGAACCTGCCTGCTTAAAAAATATCGTATATAGGTTGAATTTAAAAAAAATTTCTATTACCTTACCTATTCGGGTAAGAAAACAGATGTATCACCTTTACGAATAAAGAGGCATGAAAAAAATTTTACTTCTCTTCCCAATGCTGCTTTTTGCCGGTATTGGGTTTTCCCAGAATTCTTTGATGGCCACGCATGCTCCCGCCGCAAAAGTTACACCATCGGAGCACAAGCGGCAGGTTAAGTTTTATTCTAATGTGATTGAGGTAAATCCCAAAAATGTGGATGCCTACAAAAACCGCGCAAAATCCCATATTGAACTAAAGAACTACAAAGAAGCCATCAAAGATTACAATGCCATCATCCGTTACGAACCCACGAATGTAGATGCTATTTATAACCGGGCCGTTGCCAGGATGCATACCGAAGATCAACGCGGCGCAGTAGCAGACTTAACAAAAGTAATTAAATTAAAACCCGACGATAAAGAGATGTACCTAATCCGGGCCACCGCCAAGATGAACATGTTAAACGCCCGGGGGGCCATTCAGGATTATAATTACATTATAAAGCTCGATTCTACCTCCATGGAAGCTTATTATAACCGCGGCCTGGCCAAATACGAAATACGCGACGACAAAGGTGCCTGCGCCGATTTTGAAAAAGCAGCTCCCACTGACTCCCGCGCCGCCAAAGCCTTAGCCAAATATTGTAAATAAATAACTAACAAATTGGAAGCACGAAAGTGGTTTATGTTATAATATCAAATAGTAAATTTATTGTTCCATAGCAGCGCAACAGATAGCTTTCCTTACCAGTCATTCTGTTAAGAATCTTCTGCATGAGTTGGAAAAACAGGTAATAAACCAAGCCTGTTATTTGCCTGTAACGCCCTCTAAGCAGAAGACTCCTCCGGAATAACAGGTGATTTATATTATCAGCTATGGAAGGTTCTTCATTCTAACTGGTATAAAATATTGCCTTGCTCCCTTGGCGCACATCAGGTTAATTTTTTAGCTAAGCTTATTTTAATACCCTTCAAAGAAAAGTCCCTACTTTCTGAAGAAAGCAGGGACTTTTCTTTGAATTTTGATTAAGTATCCAAGCCCAACGGCACCATTTAGCACATTTACGGTTATCTGTAAACAGAATATTGTAACGGGTATATTATTTTTAAGCGGTGAAGAAATGGAAAAATCCTTCTTTTTTACTGGCTACCTCGCTGTAGGTTAATATTACTTTTTTGCCTCCCCACTCCACCATGTTATCAAATTCTTCGGTTTCTTCATAAACCAATTGCCCCGGCCCGTAAACTGATTGGAAGAACTTTAACAATTCGCGGCTGTTCTCAATACCGGGTGCCGTAATATAAATATGGTTAAGCCTACCCTTATGAAAACCGTAAACAATTTCGGTAAGCGGCATTCCGTTGACAGATAATTTATCGGTAGCGCGGCGGCAATTATAGTCTTCTTCGGCTTGCCACTCGCGGGTGGTTTTCTTAAAAAATTTAATATGCGTACCCAACTGCACATCCCGGAACCCATTTTTTTTGTCTAACTTCTCTAACAGTAGCTTCTCTAAATGTGCTTTCGCCAGAAGCTCTTTTTCAGTTAGTTGTTTTTCTACAACTCGGCTCGAATCAGCTTTAATTGAATCAACCGGGTTTACTACCAATGGGACTTCACTTTGAGCTTGGGCGGTAAGGCCGGTACTCAAGAAAATAAATAATATTATTGCTACGCTTCTCATCTCTGCCGGTAAAATGCCTGCAATTTTAGCTAATTACAAAACTTAATAAAAATAGAAACACGATTTTTTTATCCTGAACTAATTTCCAGCTCGTTTATTCCGGTTCCGGAAGAGGCATTTACAAGTTTGCTTTTTGCCTAATTTTAAAATCTTTGGCTACCTTTGGCCCATGAAACTACTCGAAGGAAAAATAGCTTTAATCACCGGCGCGTCTAAAGGTATAGGGCGGGCCATTGCCCAGAAATTTGTAGAGATGGGCGCGCAGGTTGCGTTTACGTATTTGTCAAGTGTAGAGAAAGGCCAGGCCCTGGAACAGGAACTCGCCGCCAGCGGTGGCAAGGTAAAAGGTTACCGGTCGGATGCTTCGGACTTTGCCCAGGCCGAAAAACTGGTAGATGACGTGGTAAAGGATTTTGGCCGCCTCGATATTCTGGTAAACAACGCCGGCATTACCCGCGATGGCCTGCTGATGCGCATGACCGAAGAGCAGTGGGATACCGTTATCAATACCAATTTAAAATCAGTTTTTAACCTCACCAAAGCCGCCACCAAGCCCATGATGCGCCAGAAAAGCGGCTCTATCATAAACATGACTTCGGTAGTGGGCATTAAGGGCAACGCCGGCCAGGTAAATTATGCGGCCTCCAAAGCCGGCATCATTGGCTTAACCAAGTCGGTAGCCTTAGAGTTAGGCTCCCGCAATATTCGCAGCAATGCCATTGCACCCGGCTTTATCGAAACCGAAATGACCGGCGAACTGGATGCAGCTGTAGTTGCCGAATGGAAAAAGGCTATTCCGCTACGGCGCGGCGGCTCTCCCGAAGATGTAGCCAACACCGCCGTATTCCTGGCCTCCGAATTATCCGCCTATATTTCGGGTCAGGTTATTCAGGTCGATGGCGGGATGCTTACCTAGCAGGTAATTGTTAATTGTTCGGTTCTCATCTCGGTTATAAGGGGTTTTGGTAACAAAGCAGCAATATTTGGTGATGGCGTAAGGTTATACTTACGCTATTTTTATTATATAAAACCAAATATTATTTAAACTGTTAATGCGTTTGAATAATAATGCTTATTTTCGAATAACGAGGAACGATTAACGACTAACCAAACTTGGGTCAATTTAAAATTCTAACCGCTTATTCTCCCTGGCTGATTCT
>JAQBNV010000424.1 GCA_028288395.1 Adhaeribacter sp.
CTATACCGTTTTTTTTGGAACGACAAAGATATAGCCTATTTTACGTTTTTTGTTTAATAATTATCTTTCGTATCCCGAAAAGAATATTAGCAGCAATTTGGGGCAGAAATAGGCCGCAGATATACAAAAAGAATGGTTTTATCCGTATTTAATAATAGGCTGATGCAACATTTGGCACGCTAAACCTGTTGAATAGACCCTTATCTATTTATATAAGTATTCTGATTAACTTTTTTAACCACCAAAACCAATGATAACCGGACGTGTACGTGCTCCTGAAATTAATACGAAGCACGGTTGGCTCAATACCGATAAAAATTATTCTTTAAAAGATTTCCGGGGCAAAATTGTTTTACTCGATTTCTGGACCCTGGGCTGCATCAACTGCCAGCACATTATTCCGGATTTACACCGTTTAGAAGCCGAATATCCCGAGGAACTCGTTGTAATAGGGGTCCATTCGGCCAAGTTCGACGCGGAGAAAAGCCAGAATAGTATCCGGAAAGCAATATTAAAGTTTGGCATTAAGCATCCGGTGGTAAACGATGCCGATCTTGAAGTATGGCGGCAATTTGCCATTAACGGCTGGCCTACCATCGTATTAATTGATCCGGATGGCAATGTCATTGGCCAGAAAGCCGGCGAAGGAATTTACGAAATAGTAAAGCCCAATATCGACCAGCTAATCCAGGATTTTGGCGAAAAGCTGAACCGGCAAATATTTTCGTTTCAGCCGGAAACCAGTATGGCTACGCCTTTGCGCTTCCCGGGCAAAATGGCCGCTGCTGCCGATGGTACTATCTTTATTGCCGACAGCGGGCACCACCGGATTTTACAGTTAAGTCCCGATGGCCAGGTGCTGGCGGTAATTGGCAACGGCGAAGCCGGATTTAAGAACGGAACTTACGAGGAGGCTACCTTCTGCGAACCCCAGGGATTAGCTTTGAAAGGCCACCTTTTGTACGTAGCCGATACCAAAAACAACGCCATCCGGTTGGTAGATTTAGACGAAAAAACTGTTTTAACGGCCGTGGGAAACGGCAAACTGGAATATTATTTTTACCAGGATAAACTAGATGAACCTGTAAACCCTAATAGTCCCTGGGATTTAGCCATAGCCGGCGACGAAATGTATATTGCCAGTGCCGGCAACCACCAGGTGTTACGCATGGATTTACGCACTGAAAGGGTAATGCGCTTTGCCGGAAATGGCCGCGAAGCTTTAATAAATGGCCCCTTGCGCGATGCTAGTTTTAACCAGCCCAGTGGTTTGGCCCTGGCCGGTAACTTATTGTACGTAGCCGATGCTGAGGCCAGTGCTATCCGGGTAATTAATGTAGAAAACGGTATTGTGCAAACATTGGTAGGGCGCGGGCTTTTCGACTTCGGCGATTTAGATGGGGCGGCCGATGTGGCGCAACTGCAACACGCGGTGGGCCTCACGGTAGTGGATAGTAATTTATATATTGCTGACACCTACAACGGCAAAGTAAAAGTTCTCGACCTGGAAAAGAAACGGGTACGAACCCTAATAGGCGGCCTCAACGAACCCAATGATGTAAAATTTATTGGCGGTTTTTTGTGGGTTACCGACACGAACCACCATCAACTGCTAAAAGTAAACCTCGAAACCGGCGAGAAATACCTGGTACCTATTACCTTTTAAAACTGAAATGGCGGGAGTAAAAAATGTTGGGGGCTTTATACCCGGTATGCTTGCCAATTCATCTGTTTTCGTGGAGTAGGACCAGGGCGGCCGGTGTATAATAATCTGTATAAATAAATGGCCGGTGGTGTTTTGGCTAATATCGCCGGCCATTCAGCAAAAAGCAGGTGCTATTGCAGAATAATGAGCTATTACTAAATAAACCGGGAATAAATTATTCTTTGGGGTGGGAGGCTTCTTTGGATTGTCTCCGGTAAGTGATATAGGAATATACCACTGGTGCCACGACCAGTACCCCTAAATAAACGAAGAAGGCCCAGGGGTGTTTTTTCTCCCAAAAATCATAAATAAGCATTACCAGGGAGCTTAGTACCCAGACGGTTGCGGCAAAGCGGTGGGTTTTGTTCCATACCTTATCGTTGCGTAGGGTCCAGGGTGTTTTAATGCCGATAAAATTATTCGGGCGCAAGGTAGCCAAATAGTTTCCCAAGATCAGGAAAAGCCCAATCAAGCCATATTTTAGAGTTAACGCAACCGACAGCGCATAACCCAGGGCCGTTAAACCAACTATAAAAAACAAGTAGGTAAAAAACAGGTGAATAATTACCTGTATTATGTGCCAGTTAGGTTGCAGGCGTACGTTGCTTTTTCCTTTTGGGTCGAGGTGGGGGAGTAGCGCAAACAAGCCGAGCAACAACAGATTAAGGGCCGCCAGACCTGCAAAAGCCAGTTTGCTGCCGTAACCATCTGCTTCGCCCTGCAGGTTCCAGTGCAGCGGAATGCGAGGAGGTAACTCGGTCCAGAACATGGCCAGAAAAACAAAAGGCAAAGCGATAATTACCAGTCGCAGGCTTTCTTTTTGTAACCAATTTGCTTTTTTTTCAGTCCTCACTTTTATTCAATTTCCAGCGTCGAAACATTATTTGTGATAATGCCATCGGCACCGATAGAAAGCAACCGGTTAATGGCTTCCGGGTTATCAACCGTCCAGGGGTAGGTCTTAAAGCCGCTGTTGTGCAGTTCTTTTACAAAGCCCCGGGTCGTAAAATATTGGTTAGCGTTAATCGCTATGGCCCGGTCGTACTTATCGAAATTGCCCCACCGCAAGCGGTGATCGAAGTAAAGCGGAATTAAAGGAACTTTGCCCACGATTAACTTGTGCGTGGGTACCGCATATTCGCTATTCCAGATTTTTTCGAGTACCGGGTCGTAAAAAGATTGAATAATGCACCAATCCCGGGCTTTATGTTCCTGAATAATTGCCAGTACTTTATCTTCGAGCCCGGGGTAGAATTCGTCGCGGCCTTTCTTTATTTCGATCAGCAGCTTTTTCCGGCCTTTCACCAACTGCAAGGTTTCTGCCAGGGTGGGTACCCGCTCCTGCCGGTAAACGGAATCAAACCATAAACCGGCATCTAGTTTTTTTATTTCGGTCAGGGTCAGGTGAGCGATTTGGCCGTGGCCATTGGTGGTGCGGTTAACCGAAACATCATGCATCAATACCACTTCCGCGTCTTTGGTTTGGTGTACATCAATTTCTATAACAGCGGCTTTGCTTTGTAACGCTTTTTTAACGGCGGCCAGCGTATTTTCGGGTGCCCCGTCAGAAGCGCCGCGATGGGCAATGAGCGATACATGCCGCTGGTATTTGCTTAGTTGTACTTTCTCGTCGGCGCCGGCACCCCAGGCTAAATATATGGTTATAAAGCCAATTAGTGCCAGGCCAATAAACAATCGATGGGCCTTTAACAAAGATAAATAATTGAAATTTTTAGCCACGGCTATACTTGTTCTGCGAGGCTAATTTACAATAATAAGTGGCATTATATATAGCCAAAGTAGGCTATATATTAATTTTTATAGGTAAGCATTCGACCCGGCAAACGCTGCTAATTATTACTATAATACCGGTTGTCAAGCCCGGGTTTGGACTAAATGTTTGGATACAGCCTGGAAATAATAATAAATAAGCTAAAAATAAAAAGGCTCCTGAGATTTAATGCAGGAGCCCAAGTAATTAATTATTCGAATGAACAGGCATTTTAATTTCGTCTTTCCAGTTCATCCATTACAATAGCTGCCAGATGTTCGAGTACCCGCTGGTCTGCTTCCGAAAAGTCGCGCGGCTCTTTATCCACTACGCAAACAGCCCCAATAGAATGCCCGTCAGACGTTTTAATCGGTGCACCGGCGTAGAAACGGAGGCCAAATTCTCCGGCAATTAGCGGATTAGCCAGCAAGCAAGGTTCCGTAGAGGCGTTTTTGTAAACAATTAGTT
>JAQBNV010000433.1 GCA_028288395.1 Adhaeribacter sp.
GCTCCATGTTGTAATCGGCCATGCCGATGGTCGTGGCACTAAAAGTATTCGTTTCGGCAATATCAGCACCAGCCTCAAAATATTGGCTGTGAATTTCTTTAATGATGTGCGGCTGTGTGAGCGACAGCAAATCATTATTGCCTTTTAGGTCAGAAGGATAATCTTTAAAACGTTCGCCCCGGTAATCGGCTTCTTCCAGCTTGTATTGCTGAATCATGGTGCCCATGGCGCCATCCAATACCAGGATGCGCTTCTTTATCTCTTCTTCAATACGGGTGGTAGCTACCGCAGTCGTTTCTATCGTTGCCATTGTTAAGCAAAAGTTAAGGCCTTAAAAGCCGGTTTTTTGCTTATCGAGAAAGTCAAGTGAGGTTGTCCAGATTCAGAAAATCAGTTTATCTCATCTTTCCCCCGGCCGTATACCGTTTTGGGGATGGAAGTAGCACCCTGCTTGCCAGGGTTGCTAAGACTTCAACGGGCCATATCCCTCAGTCTTTCTTGATAAGTGATGCAAATATAAGAGGTTAATTCAGAAAATCCAAATATATCTTCTATATCATATATTTGTTTTTATTCCTGAACAGCCGGCTTAATTGTACCTATGGAAGTGATTTGCTTATAAAATATTGGGAACCTGATTTTCTTTATTGGGCTTCAGCTTCTTGCGATCGCCATTTATCCGGAATAATTCCGGTAAATAAAAGTTGCAGCCTAAGGTCCGCTCGAAGAAATAACCAGGTATAATAAAGCCTCCATAATCCGGGTACCAATCCTGGCGCTGGCAGCAGCTTTTCCTGTTTTTCTTTTGTGGGCCTGTTGCTTATAACTGCGGATATTGCAGCAAATAATTCCCGGGTGTTCAGCATAAAGAATGTATTTGCCTGCGGATCGATTCGGGTAATAATTTCTTTTTTGCCGTTGGTAAATTTAATCATAAAAACACCTCTTTTCGGGATAGTTAACGGCTTGTTTTGCAGGGAATAGGGGTGTTTGTAAACAATGTCGTGGCGGGTTATTTCGGTTACCGGTACGGGTATTTCCTCGCCGGAAGACTTAAGAATAATATACTGGGCCTGCAAAGCCGAAACACAGCATAATAGCAGGAACAGCAAAAAATATGTTGGCATAAGGGTACTTTTATAAAAAGATTATTTTTCAAAGCCAGGTATAGATTACTTATACTAAATAAAACAAATATGATAGCGGCTCAAGTAAGTATTGTATAAAATGCCGAGCAAGTAAAATTATTCTGAATAGGACTTTAGCTTGTGCGCTTTTATAGAATTAAGTTTTTGATTTTAAATTCTTTATCGTCTATATTTATTTACTTTTAAAAACGCATTTGCTACGGTTATTTTTCGCAATAGAAAATATTTAAGACCTATATGGATGATTTAAAAATTACCATCGATACCCTTTCGGCAGAAGACAAAAAAGAGTTTAATTATTTTATTCAGCGACAAAAATCCAAACGTAACCGGAAAGATTATGAGTTGTTTCAATTATTGCAGGGAAAAAAGCAGTACAAACCCCAGGAATTAATTGACCGGCTGTACCCCGAAGAGCCCAATGCGGTGGCTTATTATGCGCTGCGCAAGCGCCTGATGCAGCACCTTGCTGATTTTGTTTTGCTTAAACGCATGGCAGAAGATCCCACCACGGTATCCTCTATTATGGGTTTGCTGGCCGTAGCCAAATATTTATTTGATGTGCGGGCAGATCGCCTGGCCTGGAATATGCTACGCAAAGCCGAAAAACTAGCGGCCACCAACGAACAGTTTGAACTGTTGAACACGGTATATAATGTACAGATTGAAAAAGCTGATTGCGAATTTGCCGATGACCTGGATGAAATAATAAGAAAGCGCAACGAAAACAAAATAGCGGCCGACGAAGACGAACGGGCCATTATTGCCAATAGCATCATAACCAAGCGCCTGGAAGCAGCCCGCCAGCAGGGCCGTGATTTGCAGTTTGATGCTACTATCCAAACTGTTTTAAAAGCCTATGGGCTAACCGAAGCGGTAAGCCAGCGCCCGGCTCTTTTTTATAAGCTGATGTCGATTGCCCGCAGTTCGGTGCTGGCCCGGAAGGATTTTTATTCTTTCGAACCTTATATTATAAGCCAGTACGAACAGGTGCAGGCAGCACACGGCTTTTCGCCTGCCCACCAGTATTATAAAATAAGTTTGCTTTACATGATTTCCCACGTATTGTACCGCAACCGCAAGTTCGAGGAATCGAATAAATATTTGCAGCAACTTTACCAGGCATTCACCAGCGAAGGCAAAAACCTGTACGCCGGCTTTTATGCAAAATACGTTTTTCTGAAAACCGCTAACGATGCATTTTTGCGGAACCTGCCCGCCTCGCTGGACCTGATGGAAGATTTGCTGCACCACAAAAGTCATCTGCTGAACCAACGCGATACATTAACCGCCAGCCTGGGTTTGGGCTTCCTGTACTTTGCCCAGGGAGCTTACCAAAAGGCCACCCGCGTATTGCTGGGAATAAACCATTCCGATAAATGGTGCGAAAAAATAATGGGCAAAGAATGGCTACTGAAGAAATGCCTGGGCGAACTGATTCTGCAATACGAATTTGGCAACCTGGACCTAGCCCTGGATAAAGTAAAGAGCATAAAGAAAAATTTCGAAGAACTTTTGGCTGAGCCGGTTTATAAAAATGTAGGTGCTTTCTTGCAATTATTAGAACAGTTGATTTTGCAGCCGGATGCCGCTACCCGCCGGGCATTTTTACAACAGGTGCAAAGTACTCTTAATTTTGTGCCCGTCGAACGCGAAGATCTACAGGCTATCAGTTATTATGCCTGGCTTAAATCCAAAATGGTGAGCCGCCCTTACTACGAGGTGCTGCTGGAACTGGCCAGCTAATCTGGTGTTTAAAGCTTTTACGGGTTGCTATCGTTACTAAAAAATTAAATGCAGAAAGAATATTTAGCTTTCAGATGAATATTTAATTCTTTGTTCGGTTTAGTTGTTTATGGGCACTTACAAAAAAAGGTGTAGTTTAATCAGGATATAAACGTTATTTAACCAATCCCTTTTTACAACTTCTCTTACACCCATAAAGATCCGGCCGCCAACAAAAACAAACCAAAAAACCAAACTGGCGAGACCGGTTCTTCCTGCCATTTTATTTTTCCTACAGCCAGGTCAGCCAGCTGCTTTTGAACATAATCTTGATTTTGTTGTACGAGCTGATTTTGCCTTGCCGCCTGCCAAATCGAATCCGGATAAACAAAAAAATAGGTGGGCGAATCGTTTGTTTTCTTTACCTGGTACCAGCCAACTTCGCGGGGCCAGAACATGCCGGTAAAACGATGTGGTAATACCGGGTCTTGCTGTAAGGGCATTGCCATAGTAGTGGCCGTAGTATTATTTACCGAAACCTGGGGTAAAGCTGCGCTGGCAGTAAAAGTATAATCCGATAGCTGTAAAGAAACCGGACGATGAACCACTGCCGATAGAGGTTGGGGCAAATGCCAGTTGTAATCCTGTATTTCTGGTTTAACCAGTTGACCGAGCAAGATAGACCAATACTCAGCATATACGGTTTTATTACCGGCTAATTGCCAGCTACACGTTTGCGATACCAGGGTTACACCCACTGTTCCCCAATCTTTTTTCTGGCTGGCCGCTAATATATTTTCTCCCGCCCAAACTAATTTCTTCTGACTGGTTTGTGGTACAATGGCAAAGGGTAAGGTAGAGGCGGAGCTGGCTTTTACTTGATTTTGCCAAATTATTCGGGTTAGATTCTCGGATGGATTAGGGCGGTTAAGAAATTTAAAACTCTGGAATAAAGATAAGGAAGAAGTGGCTTTAAGCGGTAGATTCTCCGGAATGAGCAACAAACCTAAACCATCCCGCTCCACGGCCTGCGACAAGGCTATTCGTTCCGCGGCTTTTAAGTTTTGCAGTACATTTGGTTGCGTAATTATTAAATCAAAATTTCGCAATAAAGCCGGGGTTAGCTGGTTCAGTGGCTTTTTACTAATATTTAAGTATTCGGTCTGGTAAATATTCTTACTGATAGGAATACGCCAAGCCACGCCGTGTTGCTGGCCGGCGAGAAAGTTTTTGAGAAATTTAAACTCAAAATTAGGGGAAGCAGGCAGTAAAAGAACCTGGTGTAATTTCCGGGGTTCTACCTGCACCGGAATCAGGCCGGCTAGTTGCGGACCGGAAGAGTTATGGCGCACTAAGGAAAATACAAAACGCCCAGCCTGCTTGGGTTGATAGCGCAAAGTAAATCGATTAACTCCGGCAGTGGATACGACAAAGGAATCTAAAATAGTCGTGCCGGATTGCAAAACGAGGGTTATTTTTTTTTTCTTCTCCTGGTAAAACTGCCCGCTAATAATTAATGACTCGCCCACCCGGATTTTATTCTTCCAATTCGTAGCTATGATCCCTTCGGGCATAGGGCTTAAATGCGGAATAATTTGCACCGAGTCCAACTGTGCTAACTCTTCCTTTTCCAGCCCGAATCCTAGTAAATGAATGCGGCTTAAGCCAGGAAATTTTTGGGGTA
>JAQBNV010000436.1 GCA_028288395.1 Adhaeribacter sp.
TTCATCATAAAAAGCGCTACAGTGGCATTTTCGGCAATGGTATCGGTAATTTTATGCTGATAGGCGAGTTCGCTCTGGGCTTTTTTCTCATCGGTCAGGTCTTTTATTTCAATTACCGTAGCTACGGGTACTCCATTCTGGAAGATAGGGCTGGCCGCACACAAAACCGGGAAGAAAGTGCCATCTTTCCGGATAAACACATCCTGATGCGCGCGCACCAGGTTATTCGTGGGTAAAGCCCTATTTATGGGGCAATCTTCCATCGGGTAAGGAGTGCCATCGGGGTAGTGGTGATGAATCAGGTAATGCAAAGGTTTATCCTGTACCTCGGCCAACGTATACCCCATCATTGCTTCAGCAGCCGCATTCATAAAAGTGCAATACCCTTTGTCATTCATCATAAACAAGGCTACCGTCGCATTATCAGTTATGGTACGCCGGATTCGGTTCGACCGCCGAAGATTTCCCACCGACCAGAAAGCGAAAAATACGAGCAAGCTTATAATGCTGCCACCCAACAATACAATTTCGGGTAATTTACTCCGGTTATCTACAAAAGCCGGCAGCGCCTCGAACACAACCGTCCAGGTACGGCCGGCCATTTTAATATTTGTCTCTTTCTTTGAAAGGTGATTACTTGCCGTGTTTAGAGTAGGCTGATCTGCATTATGGCTGTACAATAAATGTTGCTTCTCTTTCCGCAGGCCATCGTAAATTTGGATAGAAAAATTGTCAAAATCATCTTTCAGGATATTTACCATCAAATCTTCGGCCCGGAAAGGACAGTAAACATAACCTTTGAGCAACCGGCGCCGATCGGCCACCGTGGCGGGCAGAATCATGCCCTGGTAAACCGGCAGGTACAACAAAAAACCCGGCTGCACCTTACTGCCGGTTTCCTGCACTAAGGTTACTTTTTTAGATAAAACCGGCTGCCCGGTGTCCCGGGCTTGTTCCATAGCCTGCCGCCGGATTGGTTCGCTAAACATATCAAAACCAAAGGCCCGCAGGTTTCTACCGGCAAATGGTTCGAGAAAAACAATGGATGTATAAATAGAGCGGCTGCCACCCGGCCTTACCGTATAATCCGAAAAACCTTCGACTCTCAGCTTTTGGATATGGACCTGTAATTTTTCCGGCCGGACAACTTCCACGTATCCAATTCCCTGGATGCCCGGATAACTTTTAATAATCTCCAGGGACTCAAAATAATTTTTCCACTCCTGGCGGGTTATTTTGTCAGAGGCTGTTAATAAACCTTTCGCTCCTTTTAATATTTGAATATAATGGCTGGTCCGGCGTTCTACCAGTTTCTTAGCTTGGGCTATTTCAAAATCAAACCGGTTTTCCAGCCTTTTTTCGTCTGCTTTTTTGAGATAAAAATAGGAGATGGTGCTTGCTCCCAGAAATAAAAGCAAAGGAATAAGGGCAAAAGAGAAATATTTAATTAAATGCCTGATTTTTGTCATTAAACCTAAAAATAAACCTCTAATGTAAATCTAAATTAAGACTTCTCTGATCCAAAATCATAAAAATTATTTGGCCTGGTTGGTAAGCCAGCTGTTTTAATACACTGCTAACTTACCAACCAGGCCAAATAATTATTTAAAAAGTAAATCTCTTATATATAAACAAAAATCAGATTAATGGTGCTTCCTGCCGGGAGCGGATAATACCTAATTCCAGCCCACGCAATTCGGCTAACCCCCGCAGGCGCCCGATAGCAGAATAACCCGGATTCGTTTTCTTATGCAAATCGTCGAGCATGCGGTGTCCGTGATCAGGGCGGAAAGGTATCTGGTAATCAGAGCGATTTTCAGCCCGGCGGCGGTCTTCTTCTGCTACCAGGGCCTGTACTACCGCAAACATATCGACATCGCCGGCCAGGTGATCGGCTTCGTGAAAGGTTTCGGGCTGCGCCGGATCCCGTTTAGTACTCCGCAAATGAACAAAATTAATTCGATGACCGTGCCGCTGAATCATGCCAGGCAAATCGTTATCAGGCCGTACCCCAAAAGAGCCGGTACACATGGTAAAGCCATTGGCCGGAGATTCTACTACACCCAGTAATTCCACCAGGTCGGCTTCGGTACTTACCACGCGGGGCAAACCCAAAATAGCCCGCGGCGGATCGTCGGGGTGGATGGCCATGCGCACACCTGCTTCTTCGGCTACCGGAATAATTTCCTGCAGGAAATACGCCAGGTTCTGGCGCAACTGCTGTTCGTTTACCTCTTTATAGGTATCCAACACCCGCTGAAACTCCTCCAGGGTAAAACTTTCTTCGGAACCGGGCAAACCCGCAATAATATTATTCTGTAGCAGCTGACGGCCAGGGGCATCCAAAGCCTCAAAATAGTTACGGGCAGCCGTTACCTGATCTGGGGTATAAGTACCCTCCGAACCCGGCCGTTTTAATATAAATAATTCAAAGGCGGCGAAAGCAACGGCATCAAAACGCAGGGCCTCGGAGCCATCTTCTACCACATAGTTCAGGTCGGTACGGGTCCAGTCGAGCACGGGCATAAAATTGTAGCAGATGGTATCGATGCCACAGGCGGCCAGGTTCCGGATGGTTTGCTTGTAATTATCCAGGCAACGTTGCCGCCCAGGGTGCCCGGTTTTAATATATTCGTGCACCGGCACGCTTTCTACCACCGACCAGCGCAGGCCGCGAGGCCGGGCCGGACTTACGCTTTCGTCCAGTTCAATCAGGCGCTTGCGCTCCTGTATGGCTTCTACGGTCCAGACTTCGCCGTTAGGTACCTGGTGCAGGGCGGTTACAATGCCGGTAGCGCCAGCCTGCCGGATATCGGCTAAAGATACCGGATCGTTGGGGCCAAACCAGCGCCATGTTTGTTCCATGCTCATATTATAGGTTTTTAGGGGTTAGTTATTAGTGATTAGTTACTTCGCTGATTGATATTGATCAAATTTCTGTTCACTGAAACCGAATGACAAAAAGTTAGTTAAAATTTAACTATTCATTTTTATCCGTAAGGCAAACCAGGAAAATGAACTATTGGTCCCAGATAACTAACCACTAAAGCGAAGCAAAAATATCTTTTTAAACCGATAATGATTCGGCCTGGCAAGAATATTTTTCCGGTAACGTTGCCAAACAACTTTGTTTTCTAGTTACAGTTTTAAATTATTTATAAATAGGAACCCTTTTCATAAGCTAACCATATTAAAAGCAAATGAATCTTTCATCTACCAGTATACTTTTAAAGTCTGTTCCTAAATTATTTACAATTTATTTCGGCGTTTGAATCTTTTTTATATCTTTATAAAAGTATGGGATATTCCTATTCACAGGCTTACTTATTCCGCTTATTAAAAACTAATCAGCTTGAAAAGAAGAGATTTTATACAATTAGCTTCCCTGGGGGTAGGTGGTTTAGCGCTCTCGCATATTCCGGTTTTTGGCAATCCGATTTCGCCGGAGATGGCTCTGGAACCAGTAGATGTGGCCCTGAAGAAGAGGCTAGCCGATGCTGCTCTGAACGCAGCTAAATCGCAGGGTGCCACTTACGCCGATGTACGTATTGGCAGGTACTTGCAACAATATATATTTACCCGCGAAAAGCAGGTACAAAATATTGTAAACACCGAGTCTTACGGGGTAGGTATAAGGGTAATTGCCAACGGTACCTGGGGTTTTGCTGCCACCAATAATGTAACCGAAGCCGGACTAGCCCAGGCGGCCGCGCAAGCTATTTCCATTGCCAAAGCCAATACTCGTTTTCAGAAAGAGCCCGTGCAACTGGCCCCGGTAAAAGGCGTAGGCGAAGTTTCCTGGAAAACGCCCATTGTGCAGAATGCTTTTGAAATACCGGTGGCTCAAAAAACCGACTTACTCTTAGCCGCCAATGCCAAAGCTTTAGAAAATGGCGCCAGTTTTATTAATACCTCGCTTTTTCAGGTGAACGAACAAAAGTATTTTGCCTCTACCGAGGGTTCTTATATAGACCAGGATGTACACCGGATTTGGCCCACTTTCTCGGTATCGGTAGTAGACCGGGCTACCGGTAAATTCCGGAGCCGCGAAGCCTTAAGTGCTCCCATGGGCATGGGCTACGAATATTTAAGCAAACCGGGTCCTAAAATTACTGGTCCGGCCGGCACCAATCTGCAAGGTTATAACAAATATTACGATATTCTGGAAGATGCGACGCTGGCCGCTAAACAAGCCAAAGCCAAAATTACTGCTAAATCGGTACTGCCGGGCAAATACGACCTGGTGCTGGACCCGAATCACCTGGGCTTAACTATTCACGAATCGGTAGGTCACCCGCTGGAACTGGACCGGGTACTGGGTTACGAAGCCAATTACGCCGGCACCTCCTTTGCTACCCTGGATAAATGGAAAACAAAAAATTTTAAATACGGCTCTAAGTTGGTTAATATTTTCGCGGATAAAACGCAACCGGGCTCTTTGGGCTACGTGGGCTACGACGACGAAGGAGTAAAAACCAAACGCTGGGATTTAATTAAAGACGGGGTGCTTACCAATTATCAGGCTATCCGGGACCAGGCCCATATTATTGGAGAAACAGAATCGCACGGTTGCTGTTACGCCGACCACTGGAGTTCGGTGCAGTTCCAGCGCATGGCGAATATTTCACTGGCACCCGGCAAAACTAAATTATCCGTCGATGATATGATTAAAAACGTGGACAAAGGTATTTACATTGCCGGCCGCGGTTCCTTCTCCATCGATCAGCAGCGGTATAATTTCCAATTTGGCGGCACGGTATTTTACGAAATCAGCAAAGGCAAAATTGTGGGTATGTTAGAAGATGTATCCTACCAATCGAACACCCAGGAATTCTGGAACTCCTGCGCCGCTATTTGTGATGAAAGTGACTACCGTATGTTTGGTTCGTTCTTCGACGGTAAAGGCCAGCCTTCCCAATTCAGTGCCGTTTCGCACGGCAGCGCTACCACCCGCTTCAACGGCGTGAATGTAATTAACACGGCCCGGAAAATATAAACTGTTTAAAGCTGGTATTTCCTAAACTACAGTTAAGATTTCCGGCCCCAAATAATATACCGGTTTAAGCCGGAAAAATTTAGCATAAAAAAATGAAGCAGTTTCCGGGCCTTTGAATCTGGAACTACTCACTAATTATATGGCAATATTAACCAAAGATGAAGCCCAGACCATTTTACGCAAGGTTCTGAGTTATTCCAAAGCCGATGAATGCGAAGCCAGCATTAGCGGCAATACGGGCGGCAATATCCGCTACGCCCGCAATAGTGTTTCTACGAGCGGTATACAGGAAAATACAGACCTCTCGGTAGAATCGCGTTTCGGGAAAAGAGCCGGGGTAGCTACCATAAATGAATTCGACGATGTTTCGCTACACAAAGTGGTACAGCGCGCCGAAGAAATAGCCCGCATTGCCCCGGAAAATCCGGAATATATGCCTTACTTAGGCGCCCAAACCTATTTACCGTCTAACGCCCACTTTGCCACCACCGCTAATATTAACCCGGATTTTCGGGCCGAAATGGCGGGCAAAAGCATAGAACTGGCCAATGCCAAAGGCTTAACTGCCGCGGGCTTTTTACTAGACTCCAGCGGCTTTTCGGCCACCATGAACAACAAAGGTTTGTTTAATTACGGCCAGACTTCCAACGTAGGTTTTTCGATTACGGTGCGTACCGCCGATGGGACCGGTTCCGGTTACGCTACCCGCAATGTGAGTGATGCGGCCAAGTTCGATTCGGCTGAACCCTCTCAGATTGCCATTGCCAAAGCGATGGGTTCGGCTAATGCCAAAGCCATCGAACCCGGCAAGTACACCGTAATTCTGGAGCCCAATGCCAGCGAAGAATTACTGGGCAACATGATGCGCAGCTTCGATACCCGAGCCGCCGACGAAGGCCGTAACTTCCTGGCCAAGAAAGGCGGGGGCAACAAACTAGGCGAAAAATTATTCGACGAACGGGTAACCATTTATTCGGACCCTACCCACCCCGAAATTCCTACCCGCACTTGGGCCGGCGATGGCCGTCCGTTGGAAAAAATAACCTGGGTAGAGAAAGGGGTAGTAAAAAACATACCAAGTTCCCGGTTTTGGGCCGCGAAAAACAATACGAAAGCTACTCCCCCACCGGCTGCCTTTATTTTTATGGGTGGCGACCAAAGCCTGGAAAATTTAATCAAAAGCACCGACCGCGGCATTTTGGTAACCCGTCTGTGGTACATCCGGGCCGTAGACCCGCAAACCTTGCTTTACACCGGCCTTACCCGCGATGGTACCTTTTACATAGAAAACGGCAAAATTAAACACCCGGTAAAAAATTTCCGCTTCAACGAAAGCCCGGTAATTATGCTGAACAACCTCGAAGCCCTGGGCAAACCCGTGCGCGTAGGCGGCAACCTGGTGCCCCCCATGAAAATTCGTGACTTTACCTTTACCAGTTTATCCGACGCGGTTTAATACGATACCCTTTCATAAAAAGCCATTTTAGCTACTTCAGCCAGAATGGCTTTTTATTTAACCTTTCGCTAAAAACACGGGTGCTGCTAAGCGAAATAATAAAATTCATACACTCAGAATGGGAAAGATCTGAATAATTCTCTATTTTCGGTCATCAGGAATAAGATTACAACCAATTATGTAAGCAGGTTGCCCCATTGGAATTCAGGTACATGCCTTTCGCTTCTTCTTTTACATTTGTCCGTTTGCAGTATCGTTCCGGCGATTGGGATACCGACATCCGGATGCCTTCGAATATTCTCAATTCCTTAATCGAGTACACCACGCTAAAAGTAAACCTGCAGGAAAAAGTAGTTTTGCTGGAAAGCCCCGACTTGTTTTCGTATCCCTTTTGTTACTTAAGTGGTCATAAATTAGTGCAATTCAATACCAAAGAAAAAAAGAATTTTGAACAATACGTCCGCAATGGCGGCTTTGTGTTTGTTGATGATTGCAACCACGACATTGATGGCTTGTTTGCGCGGTCGTTTGAGCGCCAGATGGAAGCCTGTTTTGGTAACGGTAGCTTGAAGAAAATTCCCAATACCCACGTTCTGTACAAATCCTTTTTCAAATTTCCGGAAGGACCGCCTACTACCGGCTTTGAGTTGAACGGCTGGGGCGACGATCTGGTACACGATTATTTAAAAGCCATACAAATTGACGGACGCATTGGCGTTTTATACAGCAACAAAGATTACGGCTGCGAATGGGACTACGACTTCCGGAACAAACGCTGGCTCGCCGAAGACAACACCAAATTTGGGGTAAATATTATCATGTATGCCTTAACTTCATAAGGGTTAAACTTTTTGATCTGAAGAATTAGTAATATGGAAATTTGATAACGTGCTGATTTAATGTTGTATTAATGGGATTTGGGAGCTAAAAATAACAATATCGGAAGTAGATGCGGTTATCAACCTGATTGAATTTACCAGTTAATTTTAATAAATACTTAAATAAATACCCTGTACCACAAAAGCACTGGTTACTGATACTGTTTACTGCTAACTATAAACTGTTTACTGACAACTGTTTACTGTAAAATGACCGAGGAAATAATAAATAATCTTTTGGCTAAACTACCGGCTTTGCGAACCGAAATCGGGAAGATAATTGTGGGGCAGGAAAAAGTACTCGACGAAGTGCTAATTACGCTACTAGCAGGCGGCCACGGGTTGCTGGAAGGCGTACCGGGCTTAGCCAAAACTTTATTGGTACGTACCTTGGCCAGTGCCACCGATTGCGCCTTTCGCCGGATTCAGTTTACCCCGGATTTAATGCCTACGGATATTTTAGGCACCGAAATTTTAGAAGAAGATCATACCACCGGCAAGCGTTTTTTTAAGTTTAACGAAGGGCCTGTATTTGCCAACATTGTGCTCGCCGACGAGATAAACCGGACACCCCCAAAAACGCAGGCCGCTTTGCTCGAAGCGATGCAGGAATTTGAAGTAACCTACGCCGGAAAAACCTATCCGCTGCCCCGCCCCTTTTTTATATTGGCAACCCAAAATCCTATTGAACAGGCGGGCACCTATCCGTTGCCCGAAGCGCAACTCGACCGATTTTTATTATACATCCGAATTCAATATCCAACCGAGCAGGAAGAACTAAATATTTTAACCGGCACTACCGGCACCAGCCGCGAAAGAGTAAATCCGGCCTTAGGTGCCGACGACCTGATACAACTGCAAAACCTGGTACGGGAAGTAAGCATCAGCCCTGATTTGGTGGGATATGTAAACCTGCTGGTGCGGGCCACGCGGCCGGCTACCTCGCCGGTGAATTTTGTAAAAGAATACGTACGTTGGGGTGCCGGCCCTCGCGCCGGTCAGGCTTTAATTTTAACGGCCAAAGCCCGGGCCTTGCTGCGCGGTCGATTTGCGGTAACCGCCCAGGACGTGCAAACGCTGGCTTACCCGGTACTGCGCCACCGCATGGTTACCGGGTTTAACGCCGAAGCCGACGAAGTAGACACCGACCGTGTGGTAACGGAGTTACTGGCGGCCATAAAATTACCGGCACTTATTTTAAAGTAATATGTCCTCCAAATTCCTTTCGCCCCAAACCCTGGCTGCTATAAAAGATTTATCTTTGGTGGCACGCATGGTAGTGGAAGGTTTTGTGACCGGTCAGCACAACAGCCTGAAGCGTGGAGCCGGCATTGAGTTCAGCCAGTACCGCAATTACCAACCCGGCGACGATTTGCGACAACTCGACTGGAAAATGTTCGCCCGCTCCGATCGTTACTACATTCGCGAATCCGAAACCAATACCAACCTGCGTATTCAGTTTGTAGTGGATGCCAGCAATTCCATGAACCACGAGGAAGATGGTTTGAGCAAACTGACTTACGCCAAATTAGCCGTAGCCTGCCTGGCTTACCTGGCCACACAGCAAAGCGACGAGGTAGCGTTGTACGTGCTCCAGGAAAACAAATTAAATAATGTTTTGACCGAAGGCGGAAGTCGTTTGCAACGGTTCTGGCTGGGCCTGGAGCAAATGACGGCAACCGGTAAGTTTGCCTCGAAACAAGTAGGAGATAGCCTCCTCCAAACCACCCGGAAAAAGACTATTACTATATTCCTGAGCGATTTATACGAGCAGGAAAACGAAATAACCAACCTGCTGGGCAATTTGCGCAGCCGAGGCCAGGAAGTATTACTACTGCACCTGCTGGGTCAGAAAGAAATGACCTTAGATTATAAAGGCGCAGTTCTGTTCGAAGACCTGGAAACCGGCCAAACCATACAGGTGAATGCCACCCAGTACCGGGAGCGATACGAAAAACAGTACCAAACCTGGCTCCGGGAAACCGCTGCCGTAATGCGCAAAAAGCAAATTACCTACGACCAGTTTTTCATACAGGAATCCCTCGACAAAGCCCTGCGTCTCTTCCTGAAAGTCCGGACGAGGTAAAATCAAAATTTTATAAAATAATAAATTGTAAAACCCAATCCTAAAATTAACTTCAGTAAACTACCAGCCATTAACCAATGGCTTAACTCTTAACCAATTTCTACCCTTTGATGCTACAACTGCTTTCCACTTATTGGCTTTGGGCGCTAACCGGCTTGCTGGTTCCGGTGCTCATACATTTATGGAATAAAAAGCAGCCCCAAGTAATTAAAGTGGGTAGCATCCGGTGGTTGCAGGCCGCCGCCAGCCAGCAAACCCGCCGGCTGCAACTAAACGATTTGCCTTTGCTGTTACTTCGCTGTTTAATTCTAATAATTTTAATTTTATTTCTTTGTCAGCCAGTTTTGCAGCAGTTCATCCGCCAGCCGGGCCAGAAGTACGTATGGGTAGCACCTTCGCTGCTCCAACCCCAGACGTTGCCGCTGGTGCAAGCCACTATCGATTCTCTCCTCAAAAAGAATTATCAACTTCGGGAATTTGCTATAAGGTTTCAAGTGATTTCGGAGGATTCGTGGCAGAATTTAAAGAATGGCAAAGAGAACAAGCCAATACCGGAAAGCAATATTAATTATTGGGCTTTGGCTAAAGCAGTTAATCATCACTTTCCCCGGGCTCAGGAGCACCTCATCTTAACCGATAACCAATTAGGCCACTTTGCCGGCAAACGCCCGGTTTCATCCCATTCCAGCCGCTGGTTAACTATTCCGTTAAATAGAACCGATAGTTTGTTTGTGCAGGAAGCTTTTCAGTACCATCCGGATTCCTTAAAAGTGGTTATTGGCCAGAGAAATACAGGCGGTGTCCGTTTCGCCAACTTTTCTTTTCCCATTGCTGCGACAGGCCAAACTTTAACCCCTGCTGGTTTGCCGCCCTTGGTTTATGCGCGAAAGCCAAACCAGGAATTTATTTCTTTCCAAAACAGTCCGGAACAGGTACCAGTTAGAAAAACAAGAATAAATATTAGCCTGTTTTATGATAAAGACCGGCAGCAGGATAGCAAATACCTTAGGGCAGCCCTGGCAGCAGTTAGCGATTATGCCGGTCGACCGATAAACCTAACGCAAATTTCTGTTGCCCGTAAGATTAATTTTAAGGATACAAATTGGCTATTCTGGCTTTCAGATCAACCCCTACCCGCTACTATTCAGAAGGAAATAAATAAAGGATTGGTAATATTTAAAGATGCCCCGGCAACCCAAAAATTTGGGGCAGCTAATTATATAACCATGGCTCAATTGCCGGTAAATATTCCCTTATCGCAACAGGTTCTTATGGTTCAGAAAGCGGGTAGCAGCGTTTGGCAAAATAATTTTGGCGAGCTGGTGCTGGCGTATAAAGCTATCGGGAAAGGAGGCTTGTATACTTTTAGCAGCCGGTTTAACGGCCAATGGAATAATTTGCCCGAAAGCAGCTTTTTTCCGGAGCTGCTGAGTAATCTTATATTGCCGGAAACTAAAATCCGCCGCGATCTCCGGGAGCTGGATAACGATCAGGTACAGCCCATTCTGGCGAAAACTACACAACAGAAAAATTTCCTAAGGCAGGTACAACGCGAATTGGAATATTTATTTTTAGCTCTGGGTGCCCTGTTATTTTTAACGGAAAGGTTTTGGGCTTTTCGGAAAGGGAGGCGGCAAATATGAGCGGTCAGGAAATAATTTTAAACTTTAAAAATACTTATGTACAGCGTAAAGGTCTGTTTTACGCCTTGCTATTAGTTTCTTTTTCACTGCTAATTTGGGCTATTTCCCTGTGCTGGATGCCTGGCACGGCGGCTACCTTAATTATTATTTTTTCTTGGCTGGCTGGCTGCTGCTTCCTTTTCCGGGCGTTCCAAAAAATAAGAGCTACCTCGTTGCACAGCATCAGCCGCCATTTAAACCGAACCGAAGCCAAACTGGAAGAAAGTTCGCATCTGGTATTAAAGCCAGCCGATCAGTTGAACCCACTGGAGAAACTCCAGATCAGCCGCATTACACCTGCTCTGGTTGCCCTAAATGCCCGGGAAGCCATACCGGTTTCGTACCGGCCTGCTTTTGTAATCTTTGCGATTAGCGTACTGTTATCGGCCTTACTGCTAATTATACCTAGAGCAAATTTGGCGCAATCAGAAGCGCCAACGATAGCGGCTTTGCCCGAAAAACAGATGCAGGCCATCCGGCAGATTATACCGGAAGTAAAATCAATCACCATCCAGGTAACACCACCCGCTTATACCCGTCGCATGGCCTACTCGGTCAAAAGCCCCAGCTTTAAAGTCGAGGCCGGGGCGCGCCTGACCTGGCGCATCCAAACGGCAGGTACCATTCAAAAACTACAACTGTCTGTTCAGGAGAAAAAAAGCCTGAATTTTCGGGCGGTAGCGGATCAGCCGGATACTTACGAAATAGTTTTCAGGGCTACCACTTCTTTTATTTACTCATTAGATCTGAACGGCAAAAAATCAGATTTCTACGCCGTGGAAGTTTTGCCCGACCAAGCTCCCACCATCACCATTACCCAACCGAAACAATACAGCGAGATTGCTTTTGGCCAGCCACAACAGGTAACAGTGCTGGCTACCTTAGGCGATGATTACGGCTTAAAGAAAGCTACCCTCCTGGCTACCGTGGCCAAAGGCTCGGGCGAAAGTGTAAAGTTTACCGAAAAAACATTTCCGTTAACCCTACACCCAACGAATGCAGCGGGTAAGTGGAAGGTCCGGCAAAAACTAGACTTAAAAGCCTTGGGGATAACCTACGGCGATGAATTATATTTTTTCCTGCAAGCCCAGGACAACCACCGCAACACCGCCCGCTCCGAAACTTACCTGATCCAATTAGAAGATACCACCGTGGTGACCGACGGAACCGACCTTTCCTTGCCGCTATCGATGGTGCCGGCTTATTTCCGGAGTCAGCGCCAACTTATTATCGATACCGAAAAATTGTTGCAGGAGAAAAGTAAGCTTAACCCGGCTGCCTTCCGGGAAAGATCGAACGAACTGGCCGGGGAACAGAAAATACTGCGGCTCCGCTATGGTAAATTCCTCGGGGAAGAGGCTTCTACCACCATCGGGCCCAACGGCGAACACCATGCCGATGATGGTCACGACCACAGCAATACTCCGGAAACGCAAAACGCTGCGGAAAAATTAGTGGACCCTTACCTGCACAAACACGATACTGAAGAAGATGCCACTTTTTTTGAGCCCCAGGTGAAAGCCCAACTGAAAGCTGCTTTGTCGCAGATGTGGGAAGCTGAACTGCAGCTACGCCTAAGCCAACCGGCGGCCGCATTGCCTTACGAATACAAAGCTTTACGCCTACTGAAAGAGGTACAACAGAAATCGCGGGCTTACGTGCGCAAGATGGGTTTTAATCCGCCGGTTATAAAAGAGCAGGAAAAACGCTTAAGTGGGGAGTTAGATAAAATAGCTACCCTTACCAGCCACGACGAACGGAAAGAAAAACAGAATTATCCGGCAATTAGGCAGGCATTAATCTGGTTGGGGCAGCAAAGAGCTGGCTATCCGGCTATTAACCCGGATGTGCTGGTACTACAGCGGGCCGGCCAGGAATTAGCCCGCGTAGCTGCAAATAAACCTGGGCAATATTTAAAAGCCTTACAGCATTTGCGCCAACTTATCCGCGAAACCCAGTCCGGCAAAAGCCTATGCGCCTCCTGCTTGGCTGCAGTTACCGGCGTATTGGAGCAGGTGTTACCAATGCCCTTACCGGCTCCGGCCACTCAAAACAGTTACCGGCATGCGCTGGCGAATAAATATTTCCAAAGATTAAAATAAACTGGTTTGCAAACCATTATTCTATTATCAGGCACAGTTATCATAACCTTAATTTTACTCTGGTTTGCTTGGCGCCGCCCAGACCGTCGCTTTTTGGTCTTCCGGTTAATTGCAACGGTTGTGGCGGTGGCAAGCCTGGTGCTTATGGCTTTGCCGCCTCAAAAAAAAGTTAAAGTCAGTTCTTCGGAAATCATTTTACTAACCCCTGGTTTTGCCCCTGACTCTTTACGGACTTTGAAGAAAGCCTTACCTGGCCGACCTATTATTCTCAGCTACGAAAGCGCTACTGGCCGCTATCCTCATTTGGCAACCGTAGCTGAATTACCCCA
>JAQBNV010000156.1 GCA_028288395.1 Adhaeribacter sp.
CCGTTCCGGTTCCTTCTTCACTTTCTACTTCTATTTTACCGCCGACATTATCAATGATGCGTTTCACCATAAAAAGGCCGATTCCGGTGCCTTCTACGTGATCGTGAAAACGCTTAAACATGGTAAATAATTGTTCCTGGTGGCGGGCGTTCAAACCTAATCCATTGTCTTTTACACTTAATATTACATAAGGTTCTTCCAGCCGCGTATTAATATTAATGATACATGGCCGCTCTGGTGATCTAAATTTAAATGCATTGCTGATGAGGTTGTATAAAATGCTCCGGAAGAACTTCTTCGAGAATTTGAGCTGGTAAACCTGAAAATCGGCTTGTATAAAATAGTTCTTAGATTCCACCGAAAACTCTAAATCCGCCATTATTTCTTCGTAAACCTCATTCACGTTTATTATTTCATCTGGTGGATTTTCACTAAAATCTTTGTGCAGGCGGTTAATTTCGGTCAGGTCCTCGATGGTTCTTTTAAACCGGTTAACCGAAGCATTTACCCGCTGCAATATTTCCTCGGTTTCGGGGCTCAGACACTGCGATTTTATTAAATCTTCTTTTAACAAACCCATAAGCGCTTCGATATTCGTAATCGGCGCCCTTAAATCGTGCGAGGCAGTGTAAATAAAATTATCAAGGTCGAGGTTGATTTTTTGCAATTCCGAATTTTGATGCTCCAGTGCTCCCTGCTGGCGTTCGGCCAGTTTATCCTGCAGTTCTTTTTGTTTCGTAATATCACCGGTTACTTTAGTAAAGCCAATATGTTCGCCTGTGGCCGAATAGATGGGGGTAAGGGTTACAGAAGCCCAAAATAGCGAACCATCTTTCCGTTTGCGCCAGTCTTCTGCCTCAAAAGAACCTTTCTGTAAAGCTTCTTCCATTTCCTTCTGAGGCCTACCATCTTGCTGGTATTCATCGGGGTGCAAGATTCCGTAATACTGGCCTATAATTTCTTCTTCTTTGTATCCTTTTATGCGCTCCGCACCAATGTTCCAGGCGTTAATAATTCCTTTGGTATCCGTCGCAAAAATGGCATAATCTTTTATCTGCTCGATAAAGTAGGAATTAATACTTTCGGCCGAATGTAGTGGTTCCATTAATTTCTTTCAAAATTTATTCTTTCTACTACAAATCAGGAAAGAGGTTTCCTAATTTCGGGCCGGTGCCCGCCAGGTATTTACTTTGCTTTGGCTAGCCTGGCCTAAATGGCACTATACCAGTTTGAAATGAATGCCGATAAGCAAACCGCCGGTGGTACGTCATCCGGCAGCGGAAACCTCAAATCCAAAGTCCTGTATTTTTTGCCACGGGCCGCCCTGGTATTCCCATAAGCTTAACCCGGTACCGGTAGTTGTAAATGGTTGGAAAGAAGCCGTTAGCTCCTGAAATAAGGCCTGGGCGGTTGCCACTTCTACCTTGTTCTGCACGGTTATGTGCGGACGAAAACCCTGGCTATCCTGGGGCGTAAGCCACTGCCGCCATTGCTGCTGCAAATAATGGTGTAATTTTATCAGGGCCTCGCTTTCAATTTTATAACCCACACCCCGGCCCAACTTTATTACCGCCGTCACTTCTAAAGGAATATTTTTTTGCGTTGCCGAAACAGTTTGCAACAGTTCTATTACGGCCGGATGTTGGGGCAACTGGTGGAACAAGGTTAAATGCGCCTCCAGGTAATTCAGGTTGGCCGGAAAATGCGTCCGGCGCAAGGCATTAAAATAAGCAAAAGCTTGCTGTTCTATTTGCAGCGTGAGAATGAAAGGAGGTTGTGCCCGCATGTCTTCCTGTACGACCAGCCCCAGTTTTGGGTACCCCCGCGTACAGAACTTAAGCGAAAAATATTTTCTTTAACCGGAAAAAATCTAATTAAGCAATATTGGAATGGCCCACTTACAGTAGGAAATCTGGCTTTTAAATAGAGGTTAATACCGGGCAATATTCTACAATTGGCTATTAACAACCATAAATTTCCCAAAATGAGGCATAATTTGCTGCTGAAAACCGTTTTTTAATGTTTATGGCAGTTAACTGGCCGGTAATAGATTTCAGCCAGGGCGGCTTAGCAAAAGTCTTTTAACACAAAAAAGGCTGCCGGAATCTAAAATCCGACAGCCTTTCAAAATCCGGGAGTTACCCGGCTACTAGAAATTTGCTAATAAGGCATTGAGGGTAGCGCTGGGACGCATCGCTTTTTCGGTTTTTTCCGCATCCGGATGAAAGTAACCGCCCAAATCAACGGGTTTACCCTGAACGGCTGTCAGTTCGCCTACAATTTTGGTTTCATTCTCGGTCAGGGCTTGGGCCAAAGGCGCAAATTTAGTCTGCAACTCCTGGTTTTGGGTTTGTTCGGCCAGGGCCTGGGCCCAATATAAAGCCAGGTAAAAATGACTACCCCGGTTGTCTAACTGGCCCACTTTACGCGCCGGCGATTTGTCGTTCTCCAGGAACTTACCGTTGGCCTGGTCCAGCGTTTGAGCCAGTACCTTGGTTTTTTCATTCGCTGTCTTAAACGCCAAATCTTCCAGCGACACCGCCAGGGCCAGGAACTCACCCAGGGAATCCCAACGCAGGTAATTTTCTTCCATCAATTGCTGCACGTGTTTCGGCGCCGATCCACCAGCTCCGGTTTCGAACAGGCCACCACCGTCCAGGAGCGGTACAATAGAAAGCATTTTGGCGCTCGTACCTAATTCCAGGATAGGGAATAAATCGGTTAAATAATCGCGCAGCACGTTACCGGTTACCGAAATGGTATCCTGGCCTGCTTTGGCCCGTTCGCAGGTATAGCGCATGGCGGCTACCGGCGACATAACCTGAATATCCAAGCCGGTTGTATCGTGGTCCTGCAGGTAGCGTTCTACTTTTTTAATCAGGTTAGCATCGTGGGGCCGTTCCTGATCGAGCCAGAATATAGCCGGCGTATTGGTAATCCGGGCGCGGGTAACCGCCAGCTTTACCCAATCCTGCACCGGTAAATCTTTCGTCTGGCACATCCGCCAGATATCGCCTTCGGCTACCGGGTGCTCCATCAGGATGTTGCCGGCTGCATCCACTACCCGAACGGTACCGCTTTCGGTCATCTGGAAAGTTTTGTCGTGCGAGCCGTATTCTTCGGCTTTCTGGGCCATCAGGCCAATATTAGGCACCGTACCCATGGTGGTTACATCAAAAGCGCCGTTATCTTTATGAAATTGAATGACCTCCTGGTAAATACCGGCGTAGCTGCGGTCCGGAATCATGGCTTTGGTATCCTGCAATTTACCCGCCACATCCCACATTTTGCCGGAAGACCGGATGGCCGCCGGCATCGAAGCATCAATAATTACATCGCTGGGTACGTGCAGGTTGGTAATGCCTTTATCTGAATCAACCATGGCCAGGGCCGGACCATTCTGATAAGCAGCCTGCAAATCAGCTTCAATTTCGGCCCGCTGGGCTTCGGATAAGGTTTTGATTTTGGCATACACGTCGCCTAAACCATTATTCGGGTCAACCCCAATCTGATCGAATAAAGCCGCGTGTTTCTGGAATACATCTTTAAAGAAAACCGTAACGGCGTGCCCGAACATAATGGGGTCCGATACTTTCATCATGGTGGCTTTCAGGTGTAAAGACAATAATACGCCGGCCGCTTTCGCATCCGCAATTTCTTTTTCGAAAAAGTCCCGTAAAGCTTTTTTGCTCATCACGGAAGCATCGATTACTTCGCCGGCTTTCAACGCTAAGTTTTCTTTCAGGGTTTTGGTGCTACCATCCGCGCCCACAAATTCTATTTTAACCCCTCCGGCTTCTTCCATCACTACCGATTGTTCGCTGCCGTAAAAGTCGCCCTCGGTCATGTGCGCTACGTGCGTCTTCGAATCAGCGGGCCAGGCGCCCATAGAATGCGGGTGCTTTTTAGCATATTGTTTTACCGGCGCGGCCACCCGCCGATCCGAATTTCCTTCTCTTAAAACCGGGTTTACGGCGCTGCCCAATACTTTTGCGTAGCGGGCTTTTACTTCTTTATCGGCTTCGGTTTGGGGTTCCGCCGGGTAATCCGGAATATTGTACCCCTGCCCCTGCAGCTCTTTGATGGCCGCAGTTAATTGCGGAATAGAGGCGCTGATATTGGGTAATTTAATAATATTGGCTTCCGGCGTTTTGGCCAGCTCTCCCAGGTAAGCCAGGTCATCATTTTGCTTTTGGCTTTCGGTCAGGTTCTCCGGAAAAAGGGTTAGAATACGGCCGGCCAGGGAAATATCCCGGGTTTCGACGGCAATATCCGCCGCCTTCGTAAACGCCGACACGATTGGTAAAAAAGAATAAGTGGCTAAAGCGGGTGCTTCATCCGTTATGGTGTAAACAATTTTAGCTGTTTTTGTCTTCATTCTTATCTTCTGATTTATTTTATATTATCACCCAACAAAAGGTAATTAGTGGTTATGATTGCTTCTTTTAGGTTTGGTCGGATAACGCCGGAAAACCGGCATAATCTTCTTGTTTTATAAAAAAATTTACTTCGTTCGCCCGGCGGTGCTATACGCCTTAAATCCGGGCGTGGGAGAAAATCCTCCGCAATATCCTGAATAATTATACCGGTATACACCCGGTTTAAACAAAACACCGGGTAAAAAGCGATAGCAGAAAACCCTATTAAACGTCTTTGCCGCCGGCCCCTGGTTTAAATAGCAAATATAATAGTCTTTTTGGTATTGGCTAATCCCTATCTTCGCTTTCCTGCACGCTGGCTCAGGCTTATTTTATTGTTAACGCGGGGTATGGCCGGAACCTGGAAATGGCCGCGTATATTTTAATTCCCGAACGAAATATTATACCTTAACGGGTTAACCACTATTTTGCCTTATTTTTTGCTTCAAGCCAAATATTTAACTATGTTTAAGCCTACTTTACCTGGGCACGAGAAAAAAAATTAATTCTTATAGAAGAATTATAGAAAACCTATTTGCATTTATCACATTGTTTTCTACCTTTGCCCCACCATTTCAAAATAAGACTGCGGATGTGGCGAAATTGGTAGACGCACCAGACTTAGGATCTGGCGCTTCACGGCATGGGGGTTCGAGTCCCTCCATCCGCACACAAACCCTCAACATCTCCCGTGTTGGGGGTTTATTTTTATACGTGAAACTTTAAAAATTAAGGCCTTGAATATTACACTAAATCAAACCGATGCCACTAAAGCCAACCTGCACGTAGTGCTGGAAGAGGCTGACTACGCGCCGAAGGTAGAAGAAAAGATTAAAGAATATAGCCGGAAAGCGCAAATCAAAGGTTTCCGCCCCGGTAAAGTGCCCGCCGGCATGATCCGGAAAATGTACGGTAAAGGCATTCTGGTAGAAGAAATAAACAGCCTGCTCTCTAAATCGGTGAACGATTACATTAAGCAGAACGACATTAAAATATTAGGCGAACCCCTGCCGGATCAAACCAACCAGCAAAGCATCGACTGGGATAACCAGAAAGAATTTTCTTTTGATTTTGAATTAGGCCTGCTGCCTGATTTTGAATTAAACCTGGCCGAAGTAAGTGTAGAAGGCTACAAAATAGACGCGGACGACGAAACCATTGAGCAGGTGTTTGAGCACATGCAACGGCAGTATGGCGAAACTGCTAACCCCGAAACTTCCGAAGCTGACGATTACATTTCCGGCGAGTTGAAGCAGTTAGACGGCGATTTCACGACCACTACCCTGTTGCCGGTGAATAAAGTAAAGAAAAACCAGGAACAATTTATAGGCGTAAAAGCCGGCGATGTCCTCACGTTTGATTTACAGGAAATATTCGACAATGATGCCGCCGCTATTAGCCACGTAACCGGCGTTACAAAACAAAAAGCCGCTGAATTAACCGGCAATTTTGAGTTTACCGTCGACAAAATTAACCGCACGACGCCGGCCGAGTTTAACCAGGAGTTCTTCGACAAAATATTCGGCAAAGATACGGTATCTACCCGCGAGGAGTTTGATGCCAAGGTAAAAGAAACTATTAGCGAAAACTATAACACCGAAGCCGATAAACTGCTGCGCAACAATATTGTGGAGAAACTGGTTAACGAAACCCAGATTCAGCTTTCGGAAGATTTCTTTAAAAAGTGGTTATTAACCGCCAACGAAGGTAAACTAACCGCTGAGCAGATTGACGAGAACATTGACCGGTACAAAGAAGAATTAAAATGGTCGATGATCCGCAACAAAGTAGTGGAAGAAAACGATATTAAAATCAGCAACGAAGAAGTAGTTGCTTCGGCGAAGAAAAAAATGCTGGCCCAGTTTGGCATGGCTACGGCCACTGAAGAAATGGAAGAAGCTATCGGCGGCTACGTAGACAGCTTCTTAAAGCAAAACAATGGCCGTAACTTCGTAAACGAGTACGAGGCCATTTTGGCAGATCGCGTTATCGATTTTATAAAAGATAAAATTATAGTGGTCGAAAAGTCAGTAACGGCCGAAGAATTCCGGGAGATTGCGGGCGAATAGTTAGCTTTCTCAACCTTTTTATAAAAAAGTCCTTAGTATAAGGACTTTTTTTATTTTCGCATGATTTGTGTAACATTGCTTTCACTACATTTTATTTATTCATCTAAACAACTGATACCAGATGTACAATAAAGAAGAATTTCGAAAATTTGCCGTTAAAGGCCAGGGCTTAAGTGGCCTGGGCGTTGATCAATATTTAAGTCACGTGGAAGCTTCCACCAATATGCACCGGATTGAGAGCATGACCCGCTCGGTAATCGAAGAACGTCCGACCAATTTCCGGGAGATTGACGTTTTCTCCCGCCTGATTATGGACCGGATTATTTTTCTCGGTACCCAGGTAGATGATTTTATCGCCAATATTATTACGGCGCAATTATTATTCCTGGAGTCTTCGGATGCGAAGAAAGATATATTATTATATATTAATAGTCCGGGTGGCTCGGTTTATGCCGGTTTAGGTATTTACGATACCATGCAGTACGTAAAGCCTGATGTAGCCACTATCTGTACCGGCTTAGCCGCTTCTATGGGAGCAGTATTATTATGCGGTGGTGCCAAGGCCAAGCGTTCGGCGCTGCCCCACGCCCGCGTTATGATTCACCAGCCGATGGGTGGTGCGCAAGGCCAGGCTTCGGATATTGAAATCACGGCCCGCGAAATATTAAAACTGAAAAAGGAACTGTACGAAATAATTGCCATGCATAGCGGCAAATCTTTCCAGGAAGTACACGACAATTCAGACCGCGATTACTGGATGAAAGC
Source organism: Adhaeribacter sp. (assembly GCA_028288395.1). GTDB lineage: Bacteria > Bacteroidota > Bacteroidia > Cytophagales > Hymenobacteraceae > Adhaeribacter. The sequence goes on from JAQBNV010000156.1 coordinate 7,253, forward strand.
CGATGAAGCCAAAGAATACGGCCTGATCGACGAGGTTTTAACCCGTAGTGTTTAAGTAGATATAATTTATTCAAATTAAAGCTTTCGCAAAAACACCGTAAAGGTTAAAAGAGCGGTTGTTTCTTGTTTCACCTACACCTTGCCGATTAATAGAAGCGGCAAGGGCAGTTTCGCAAAAGTCCTAAAAATAAATAAAGCCTGGCCTGTTACAGCCGGGCTTTATTTTTACCTGGTATTTTTACCGGAAGGCTAACTAATCAGCCGCAATAAATCCTGTTTAATCTGCGGCCAGGGCTGCGCCAGGTTAATCGTACGTATACTGATTTTATGCCCCTGCAATTGATAAGTTAAGTCAAGTTCCTGTTCCACTACCGGGTAAAGCAGCATCCCTTCCACGGGTTTACCAGCGATAGTCACCGGGTGGTTTTTAAGGTAAGCAAAAAGTTGGTACAGGTGGCCCGAAATTAGTTTTTGTTTGTCGTACCGCTGCACCAGCGCCTGCCGGTAATATTTGGTATCCATTAACAGGTTCCGCTCCGGCGAAAGCAACGAAATATCGGTTATCATCTGGGGTAAATAAGCTGTCCCCGCTACTTCTTCGGTCCCGGTTTGCCAATTGATTTTTTCTGACTTAACGCGGAACACCTGCTGCTCCTGTTTGTAAAAATTGCGTACAAAATATTCAAACAACCGGGCCATCTGCCGCTCATCATCCAGGAAATTATTTAAAACAAAACGGCTACTCCCCTTTTCGGGCAACAGGTTCTGCAGCAGAAACCGGCACAATGGCAACACCCGTCCGTAATATTTATTCAGGCCGAAGGTGGCCGGCAATTGGCTGAAATAAAAATCTTTGGGCTGGATAAGGCTTATGGGTTCGAAATGAAGTTGGACCGATTGGAGCGCCCGTTGCAGTTCCGGAGCAAGGGTTGCGGTATTTTGTAATTGGGTTAGGGTAGCTTTAATCAGCTGGTTAGGCAAAGTATCGGGACTGAGGGATTCGAACGAACAAATAACTTTCCCTTCCCGGAATAAATTATTTCTAAGCGTGGCCGTTACGGCTATTTTTCCTTTGATGGTAGCCAGCGGCTGGGTTCGTTTTACATACCCTTGCACCTGCCCCTGCCGGACCAAACGCAACGTGTTCCGGTACAGCAAAGCCGCTAATAAATTAAGCACTTTATCCCCGGGGGCGGCAGTTACCGGCTGCTCCTCCCGGGCGGGGAATAAATTCCAGGCATAACTGAGAAGATAATATATATTCTGAACCGGAATGGGCATGCTACTCATTTCCGGCTAATAAGGCCGTGGCTTCCCGGGCCCGGCTTGGTTCGTCGGGCCAATAAGCTTCCAGGAGCGGCGCTATTTCGTTTTCTACCACGGCTTCGTACCAGGCCAAATTGCCGCCGCTGCGGGGCGGACTGCAAAAGTAACTGTGGCCAATCAGGAATCCTTCTCCGAGCAATGGGTCGGCCGCAATCAGTTCGTTCACTTTGGTAATGCGGCTTGTAATGATATCTATCAGGGCATCGGGCGTATCCCGGTATTCGAGAAAGCGGCGGAAAGGCAGCTGAAAGACTGGGTTCATCTTTAAAAAAGCAAACCGGCGGCGCCAGGCAAAATCCAGCGGCGCGAGCGACCGGTCGGCCGTATTCATGGTTGCAATTACATATATATTTTCCGGCACAAAAAATTGTTCTTCGGCTGCCCCGTAAGGCAAAGCCACGGACTGAGCGGGTCCTCTTTTATCGGCCTCCAGCAACAACAGCAACTCCCCGAAAATGCTACTCAGGTTACCCCGGTTAATCTCCTCAATAATAAAAAAGTACGGCTCGGCTGGTTCGGCCTGCGCGCGTAAGCAGAATTCATAAAAAACACCATTGCGCAAAGTAAACTGGCCGGCGCCATCGGGGCGGTAACCCTGTATAAAATCTTCGTAAGCATAGCCCGCATGAAACTGCACCGTCTGGACGCGGGCCAGATCTTCCGCACCTAATTCCAGGAAAGCCAGCCGCTTGGCCAGAAAGGTTTTTCCGGTTCCCGGTGGGCCACTTAATATTAAATTCTTTTTATAGCGAAGCGCCGCTAAGGTTTTATCTAGTTGCGCCTCGGTGAGGAACAACTCGGCCAGCGCCTTTTTACGGGTATATTTTTCGTATTTTGGTTTTATTTTCTCGTAATGTGGCAGCGGTTCCTGCAATTGTACCGGCGCTTGGGGCGCTATTGGCAGCACTGGTAAGACCAGGGTTTGGGGCTCCGCCAAAACCAGCAACGCTTCATCGGCGGGTGGATTTTGTATGGGCACCCGCTTCTGTACCACCGAAAACCCTAATTTCTCTAAATAATTATTTGTAGATACCCCGGCTGCAACCGCCCAATCGGCGGTACCGTGGGCCAGCTTATAGGCCAGGCGCATCAGTTCCAGGGGCGGATAGCGCTTGCCCTGGTAAACTACATCGTAAATAGTAGAAGCCCGGAGTTCAGGCCGCCGGATATCTATTTCGCGGATTGCCTGTAATATATGTTGCCGGGTAATATCGGAAAAATTCAATTTATTAATTCTTTATGCGTTACCAAACACTCTTATACGCCAGCGAAATTGCAACGTACGTTTTTTTAACGCCTTGCTCCGTAAAAAATATACAAAACTTACCAACATTTTATCCACAGTTATTGCATCTATAATATTCTCCTTTTCAAGCACATACATAATAGCACATTTCTTATTTTGTGGATATTTGCGATCATTTTCCACTACCTTCAGCATGCTGCGTGCTTTCAATATTGTACCACGTAATCTTTCTATTTTGTACCTTTGTTCCGGCAGGCTAAATATACTGCTGTAATCGTTAATAATTTATATTCAAATACCCGTATGGCCGAAATTACCTGCTCCTTCTGTGGCAAAACAAAAAAAGAAGTTTCCGTCATGATTTCGGGCATTAATGCCCACATTTGTGAACGGTGCATCGGTCAGGCGCAACAAATCCTGAATGAGGAAAATAAAATCCGGTCGAGCAGCAAGAGTCCGAAGTTCAACCTCATTAAGCCCCGGGAAATGAAAGACTACCTCGACCAGTTTGTGGTGGGTCAGGAAGAAGCTAAAAAAGTAATGTGCGTGGCCGTATATAATCACTACAAGCGGTTGATGCAGAAAACCACCGACGAGGACGTGGTTATCGAAAAATCAAATATCATCATGGCGGGCGAAACGGGTACCGGCAAGACTTTTCTAGCCCGGATGCTGGCCGGTATTTTACAGGTTCCGTTTTGTATTGCCGATGCAACGGTTTTAACCGAAGCCGGCTACGTGGGCGAAGACGTGGAGAGTATTCTGACCCGGTTGTTACAAGCCGCCGATTACAACCTGGAAGCCGCCGAGCGGGGCATTGTGTATATCGACGAAATTGATAAAATTGCCCGTAAAAGCGATAACCCGTCAATCACCCGCGATGTAAGTGGCGAAGGCGTGCAGCAGGCCATGCTGAAATTACTGGAAGGCACTTCCGTGAACGTACCACCCCAAGGTGGCCGCAAACACCCGGAGCAAAAAATGATATCGGTTAATACCGAAAATATACTATTTATCTGTGGCGGGGCTTTTGTGGGCATCGAGCGCCTTATTAAGAGCCGTTTAAACGCTAAACCAATTGGCTTTGCCAAAACATCGGTGGATGCCTTTACCGAACAGGAAGATTTTCTGAAATATATCTCGGCCCAGGATCTGAAAGCTTTTGGCTTGATTTCGGAACTGATTGGTCGCCTGCCGGTGCTTACTTATCTGCATCCCCTGGATAAGAAAACGCTGCGCCTGATTCTGACCGAGCCGAAAAACTCCTTGGTGAAGCAATACCAGCGTTTGTTTGGAATGGAAAATATTGCTATTTCTTTCGACGAGGAAGCCCTGGAATATATCGTGGAAAAAGCAGCTGAATTTAAATTAGGTGCCCGCGGTCTACGCTCAATCTGCGAAAGCATCATGACCGAAGCCATGTTTGAATTACCTTCGCAGGAAGACGTGAAAGAACTAATGATTGACCTGAATTATGCCCGCAATCAATTCGAAAAATCATCGCTGAAACAACTGCGGGTGGCTTAGCGGCCTGGCGCTGGATGTTGGATACTAGCTATTCGATGTTTGATGTTCATTTTTTGGATTGATTTAAAAGCAGCAGCGGCTCCGGTAAACCGGAGCCGCTGCTGCTTTTAAGGACGGACGAATTAAATTAAAGAGTCGCCTGCGTTTAAAGATTTGATACCAGCAAACCGGAAACTATTTACCCGCTTGCCTGCAAATTACTTAAAAGGCCCTATTGGGTGCGGGAATACTCTTTATGCACACGCACATGGCACCAAAGTTACGCCGGGCCGGCCTTTAAGTAATATTTTTGTTCATTCCGGTAGCCGTTAAAATTATTTTCAGACAAGCCCTGCTTACATTGTGCTAAAGTAAGCAGGCTGGAAGAATGAGTCAGCGGAAATAAATTTTAATAAAAATTGGATGGGCCGAAAGGCACGGAAATAACTTCCGCGCCATATTCATTACCATATTATTATTTTACCATATCATGCCGTATTGGGGCAATATCAGGTAGTAACAGCTTCGGAAAAACGATAAATAACCCGTTGCCGTACCGTTTGCAAATTTAATTACCTTAAGCCTGTACTTCAGCCGACGCCGGGTCTGCTAAATATTTTACCATCAGTTCGGCGGCTTTGGCGCCGGAGTTGGCTTCACCTAGTTTTTCGCGTATTTGCTGGTAGCCTTCTTTTTGCTTATTAATAAACGCTTTATCAAACAATATTTTCTTTAGCTCCGCGATGATATTCCGCCCGGTTAAATCATTCTGAATTAATTCGGTTACCAGCGGCTTATCGGCAATTAAGTTAACCAGCGAAATGTAAGGCACTTTTATAACGGCGCGGCCAATCCAGTAAGAAATCAGGCTGGTTGTATAACACACGACCTGGGGCACATCAAACAAAGCCGTTTCGAGGGTAGCCGTTCCGGAAGTAACCAGAGCCGCCTGGGAGTTGGCCAGCAAATCGTAAGTTTGGTCGTAAACGATTTTAATATTGGGGTCGCGGTTAAAATTCTCGTAATAGCTCTGGTTCAGGTTAGATACCGCCGCTACCACAAACTGGTATTCGCGGAAGGCTGGCAGCACACTAAGCATGATAAACAGGATGCTTTCAATTTCCTGCTTCCGGCTCCCTGGTAGCACTGCGATAATGGGTTTGGGATTTAATCTATTCCGCTGAATAAAATCGGGACTAGCCTGGTGGCTCCGGACTGTATCGACAATGGGATTACCAATATAATCTACTTTATACTCAAATTTGCGGTAAAATTCTTCCTCAAAAGGCAGAATCACAAACATACGGTCAACCAACTTTTTGATCGTCTGCACCCGGCCCTGGTTCCAGGCCCATATTTTGGGCGAAATGTAATAAAATACTTTCAGCCCTTGTTCTTTCGCAAATTTGGCAATACGTAAATTAAAGCCGGCATAATCTACCAGGATGACCACGTCGGGCTTGTGTTTTAGAATATCGGTTTTGCATTCCCGGAGAAACTGGACAATTTTGAGGGTATTGGCAGCAGTCTCTAAAAAACCCATAAAAGCCATCTCTCTGTAATGCCGCACCATTTCCCCGCCAGCTTCCTGCATCATGTCGCCGCCCCAGCACCGGAAACTAGCTTCCGGGTCCTGTTTTTTCAGCTCTTTCATCAGGCTGGCCGCATGCATGTCTCCGGATCGCTCTCCCGCGATAATGTAATATTTCAATACTTTCTAATTAAATTATGAATTACAAATTACGAATTACAAATTGATAACTGCTAATTATTGATTGCTGCTTGTTATTTGTTAATTGTTATTTGTTGATTATTATTTCTAAGTACTAATAATTAAAAGCTAATCTCCGTAATATTCCACAAAGTTGCGGGGCGTTTCATAAAGTTTCAGGCAATGCAGCCGGGCCGAAGACATCTGCGGAATAAGCGGTTGCAGAATTTCCCAGAAAGAGAGAACCAGGTTTTCGGTACTCGCTAGTTTCCCTTGCATAAACGGCACATCCAGGTTCAGGTTTTTGTGGTCAACGGCATCTATAATATGCTCCCGGATAAGGATGCTTAATTGTTTCAGGTCGATGATGAAGCCGGTTTCGGGATCTGGCGATCCTTTTACCGTAACTATCAGCTCATAATTATGCCCATGCCAGTTTACATTAGAACAAGGCCCAAACACCTCCCTGTTCTTCTCCTCCGACCAATTGGGGTTAGCCAGCTTATGCGCGGCATTAAAATGCTCTAATCTGCTTAAGTAAACCATTAATTAAATTTATAACTCTTTTTCAGGAGCAAATATACGAAGAAAGGCACACCAATGAACGAAGTTATGATACCAATTGGCAAACCGGCCGGCGGATATATTAACCGTGATAAAATATCGCAGCCCATCATGAACAATCCGCCAAGCAAAGCACACAGTAATAAATTTAATTTGTGCGTAAGGCCCAGCAAACCCCGTGTCACGTGCGGAATAATTAAGCCCACAAAACCGACCGAACCGGCCAGCGCCACGCTAAAACCTGTTAATACCGAAACTGTAGCCAGCATCAGCCAGCGGGTACGAGCGACCGGTACGCCCAAAGTAACGGCCCGTTCGGCTCCCAAAAGCAATATATTCAGTTCTTTCTGCAAAAAAAAGAATAAACCCAAAGCAATGGCCAGCCCGGCGGCCGGGTACGGCAATAGATGCCAATCGGCGCGGCCAAAATCACCCATCGACCAGAACAAAATAGAACGCAACGCACTCTCGGAACCCGATAAAAAAGTAAATAACCCTAACAGGGCCGTCAGAAAAGAGCTGACCGCAATACCGGCCAGCAGCAATTGCGACGGAATTATCTGCCCTTTGCGGTAGCCCAAGGCAATAACCAATAAAGTAACCAGAAAAGCACCGGCTAAGGCAAACAAAGGCGGCAGGTACAAACCACCCCAACTTGTCAGGATGAAACCCCCAATACTCATAGCCGCCCCCAGCGAGGCACCGGAGGCGGTACCCAGAATATAAGGGTCGGCGAGCGCATTATTTACCATGGCCTGCATGAGGTAACCCGAAAAAGCCAGTGAACCACCCACCAGCAGGGCGAGCAGCAGGCGGGGCAGGCGTAACTGTACAATTGCAAAGTGGACCTGGTTATCGGGGTTATAATGCAACAGCGCCTGCATAATATCGGTATAACTAGCTTTAAAGCTCCCGATAGACAGCCCCCAGAACGCCATCAACCCAACTAAAAACAATACCATTAGAAAAATAAAAGCCTGTTTCATAGGGCCAGAAAGGACTTCAGTTCCCGGATAGATTCCACTACCCGCGGCCCCGGCCGGGACATTAAATTATCGGTAGGGGCAAATATTTTTTTATGCCGATAAGCATTTATTTTCTTTAGCTCCGGGTATTGCTGAAAAAAGGTAGTTTCCATTTCGGCAGGCGTACCGCCCAGCAGCACATCGGGGTTTAGCTTTAAAATATACTCGCGGGTTAAGGCCGGATAAGGCTGCGCAAATATTTCCGTAACAGCATTTTCGGCGCCGAGGTAACGGAGCTTATCAGTAAAAAGCGTATTCTGCCCGAATACAAAAATCGGATCGTGCCAGGTAATAGCCAGCACCCGGAGTTTAGGGCTGGCCTTGTTTATGCGCAATTGAGCTAGTTCTGTTCCTAACGAATCGATTACCCGCTGGGCGGCCTTTTCGCGGTGTAGCAAACGTCCTATATCCCGCAAACCCCGAAAAATATCAGTTACCTTTTCAAATTTCTGGAAATAAACCGGAATATTTAAATCCTGCAGCTTAGCGGCCACTTCGGCGGAGGTAATGCCTTCTACCGTAAAAACCAAATCGGGCTTGAGCAGTACTATTTTCTCGTAATCCATGGGATAGTTGTTTACCACAGGCTTCTCTTTTACCTGGTCCGGGTAATCGCAGTTCTGGGTGCGGCCCACAATGGTATTTTCCTCGGCTACGGCATACAGCATTTCGGTGGCCGAAGGTGCCAGGGCCATTATTCGCTGTGGATTTTGGGGCACCTTTATTTTCCGGCCAGTATCGTCTGTAACCAAAATGAAACCGTTTTGCGGCGGAGACGTTTTTTTGCTTTCGCAGGCCAGGTTCAGGACCAGCGTTATCAGGACCAGGAAAAAGTAAAACCGGCGGTAAAAAAAAGAGATGGCAAATATTGACATGAGGCTAAAATAGACCGGTCCGTTTATTTAACGTAAAAGGCCGTATCGTTTTTTTCGTAAATTTAGCCTAATTATTCAGATACCCTTACACAACAACCGCTATGATAGTAGTAACCGGTGCCGCTGGCTTTATTGGTTCTTGCCTTGTTTCCCGCTTAAATGCCGATAATTTTAACGATATAGTCGTCGTGGATAATTTTACGGTTGCCCGGAAAGAGCCAAACCTACAGGGTAAAAAAATAAAGTTATTCGTAGATCGTATGGAATTCCCGGACTGGCTGGACAAGAACTACGAAGAAGTGGAATTTATTTTTCATTTGGGTGCCCGCACCGACACCACCGAGATAAGCAAAGCCATTTTCGATCTCCTGAACCTGGAATATTCTAAAAAAGTGTGGCTGGCCTGCTGCGAATACCAGATTCCGTTGGTGTATGCTTCGTCGGCAGCTACGTACGGCGCCGGTAAATTGGGGTACGAAGACGACGAAAATTTAATCGACCTTTTAAATCCGCTCAATCCGTACGGCGAATCGAAAAATGATTTTGACAAATGGGCGCTGCAGCAAACAGCCAAACCTTTCTTCTGGGCCGGACTCAAATTTTTCAACGTTTACGGCCCCAACGAATACCACAAAGGCCGTATGGCTTCAGTAGTACTGCAAGCTTTCCGGCAGATAGAGGAACGGGGCCGGCTGGAGCTTTTCCGTTCCCACAACCCCGAGTACGCCGACGGCGAGCAAAAACGGGATTTTATTTACGTAAAAGATGTGGTGGAAATTTGCCTTTTCCTGATGCATCACCGCCAAAACAGTGGTATCTACAACGTAGGCTCCGGACAGGCCCGTACCTTCCTGGACTTAGCCTTTAATACCTTTGAGGCTTTGGGCCGCGAAGTAAATATCGACTTTAAAGATACGCCATCCGATATCCGCGACAACTACCAATATTTTACCCAAGCCACCATGGATAAGCTGCGCGGCATCGGTTATACCAAACCTTTTTATACCCTTGAAGAAGGTATTGGAGAATACGTACAGAAATATCTGATGCCCAATACTTATTATTAATAAGTAACGGGACAAAATTAGATTGAATTGTGTTTACTGCTCATTATGGGCAAGATACGGGTAGTGGCATTAAAAGAAAAGG
>JAQBNV010000483.1 GCA_028288395.1 Adhaeribacter sp.
TCTTATTTTATGTATTTGGTTATATTCCGCAGAATGAGAAACGGATTAACGCCCGTAACTATCGGGTGCTGCACCGGATGGGCACCAATATAAACAACTCTATCAGTAACTACTCCCGTTATGTCGGCAGCAGTTTTGTATCCGACACGGTAAAAAAAGTTGTCTACAAGATAAAAGAAGACAGAACTAGGGAATATAATGCAAGCTCAAAATTAAGCAAAAAACAACTAATAATAAGCAAAGAACAACTTATCAGTTCTTTGAAGGATGCGATTAAAAAGGATAATGCGAATGCTAACAGGGCAAAACAATTTTATTTTAAAGAAGATAACCCGTTTGCTACAGTTCATAGGAAATCAGACCAAATGTTTCATTACCTGGAAGAGAAAGGTAACCGGTATTTAGATTTTCCTTCGAAAATAAACAATAGAGTCGTTAATGATTTAAAAGTAAATGATAATATAGAACTCGGCTCCACCCTGACAGGTCATGAATTCGAAATTAAAATTCCGGTAGATTCGCTACTGGGTTTGCTCATGCGCTGGGATACCTTCAAGCATCTCATTATTTTAAGGCGCGATTTCGTAGCGAAAACTTCAGAAAAGCAACCCAGAACAGGAGCCCTCAGCGTTATTTATAATTCGCGGCAAAACGCTGATTTGATATCCCTGGATACCTTGGCGCGCTTCGCCGAAAAAAAAACCGGTGGACCGGCTGAAGTAAACATTGCCGGGGATACCTATAAAATATATACCGTAACCCAACGGGTAGGAGCTAACGAAAGATGGTATCTATACGGCACTATTCCATCTGATAAATACGAATCTGAAAGCCGGGCAATACCCGGCCATATTATTAGCATTGCCGCGCTGGCTGTAGTTATTTTATTATTAGCCTTCCCCTTTTTAAAATTATTGCTCATGAGTAAACAAGAACGCTTGTACCGGCGCGATGTCACGTTTGCTTTTGTGGCACTTTTTATCGGCGTTGCCCTCATGGTTTTGCTGTTATTCGACTGTTATTCGTATTACGGGGCAGATCGCTTTGCGGAGAAAAAGCGTTTGGAAACACTCTCTGCGGACTTAGAATTAAATTTGAAGAAGGAGATTTCCTTTCTGCTTGCGCAAATTAAAATATTTGATGCTGCTGCTAAATCCCCTAGTGAAACTTTTCCAATCAATCCTTATTGGGAAAAGGTAGAAAATAATAAAATTCAAAAAGAAGACGATAGCTACTTTCCTAATTTTCAGCGTGTTTTCTGGATTAACCAAGAAGGCATGATGACTCAGTCTTGGACTACGAATAAACAGAACAATGCTTTAATTCCGGTCCATTATCGCGACTATTATAAAATTATCCGGGAGGGCCGGGGTTGGTCACTACCTGGCAACAACCTGAAATTTGCCCTGCAATCCATCACATCAACTACCGATGGCGAAAAATATGCCGTTATCAGTACCCAGGCAGAGCTGGAAAAGAAACCAATGATATTGGCGCTGGCTACCAAACTTTCATCGCTGTATAAAACAATATTGCCGGCCGGTTACGGCTTCTGTTTAGTCGATAAAGAAGGAAATGTATTATTTCACCAGAACGAAAACCTGAACCTGAACGAAAACCTGCTCGAAGAAACTAATTTCAATCCGTATTTAAAAGCGGCCCTTTATGGCCAAATTCCCGCTCATTTTACGGATAATTACCAAGGCAACCAGCAAGAACTTTTTGTTTCACCGGTAAAAGGTTTACCATTTTTTCTGGTAACGTTCGTAAACAATTCTTTTCACAAGGCATTTAACGTAAATCTACTGGTGCTCACCACCATGTTCCTCTCGATTTACTTCGTTTCTATTTCCATCCTCACCATTGTCATTGTTTATTTAAATAAAGGGAGAGGTATTATTTCTTTTAAGTGGCTGTGGCCGAAAAAAAATTATGCCTTTAATTATTTTAAAATACTAGTGGCTTTGGTTTTAACGGGCATGCTGGCATTGCTTCTAACCGATATTGATTACCAGATTAGCATATATTTTATTTATGTTTATGCCGCTCTGTATGCTTTTATTTTTCTTCACAGTAATTTAAACCAAACTGCCTTTATGGTAACCTTGCGGCGTTCGCTGCTAGTGGTACTGGGCCTCAATTTGGTGAGTTTGTTTGCCAGCATTAGTGCTTTTCTCTTTGCTGGGCTTTTTCAGCTTTTACTTATCCTGCTGCTTTGGTGGCTAGACCATTTTTTAGTACCTGATAAAACAAACCACCTTTTATCCAGGCAAAAACGCTGGCTGTTTTTATTTAATCAACCACACCGGTTTCATGGGTTGTATGTTGGCATGCTGACCTGTTGGATAATCCTGGCTAGTGGCATACCTGCTTTTGTATTGTTTCGGGTGGCTTATAATTACGAAGCCGAATTAACGGTAAGATATAATCAAATGTACCTAGCCTCCGCCCTTAAAAATATAGAAGGGAAAAGTTCGAAGGATAAAAGACTACCAGATTCTTTTGCATTAAATACCGGTTATTCATATATGAACTTTTATAATCATACCAAAACAGTAAAAAAGCCGGAAAAAACATCACCTATTAATTCTGCCATAACAGTTACTAGCGAGAACATAAAGCAGGCAAAAGACAAAGCACAGATAGGTTATGGCCTCACCAATATCTTAGATTCATTCGCAAATAAGTATAACCAGTCGGTAGAAAAAGAAGATTATATACTAAATGATTTTATTCCGGTTTTCCGGCCTATTTTCCGGAATGTGCTCGCCGACGAATATTTTTTAAAAACCAATCGTTCGGAAAAATGGTTGACGGTAGATGACCATAATTTAGAATTCGATTTGCAGCAACCAGGCAATAACCAGTTACGCCTTTCTTCGCATTTGCCCAAATTTCAGATTCCCTTTATCTTTTTTCCGTTAGAAAACAGATTAAACTCCTCCGAAAAATTTAATAAATCCGGGGCCGTATTCTGGCTCGATATAATGGTTTTAATTGTTTTACTTTACATGCTTCTTTCTTTTTTGATTAAACGGGTATTTAACATTAACCTCGTTGCAAGGGTCCAAAAGAGCCATGAGAAGTCAAACTTGCTCCATCCGGCTATTAAAGAGCCCGTATTTCTTATTTCACTGCCCCATTCGTTGCCGGTGCCGGAAATTGTCAAAATAACCTACCCGGGATACACTTGTAAGTTCATTCCATTTAACCTGAGCGACATTACTAATACCGATAATCCTAAAGTTGCCATCAGCAATATAGAATATAAGTTAAAAGCGGTAAAACAACAATGGTCTAAAGAGGTGGCCCAATACGTTATCATCCAGAATTTTGATGATGAACCATTTTCAGAACCATCGTTGAGAATAAAACTAATGTTGCTGCAAACACTGGCGCATTTTCCAGAATTTAAGATTGTGCTGCAATCCGCTATTCCTCCCTTGGTTTGGGAGGAAGCATTAAGCGAAGAAGAGCTAAAAACCAACCCCGATGCGACTTCGGCTTCTTACCGGAAACATTTAAAGGAATTATGCGCACAATTAAATATTTATCTTAAAATGTACCAGTCTTTGCGGGTGCCTACTACCCTTACCAAAAACCAAACGGTGCTGGCGGATGGTAGCCGCCAGCCGGTAAATTATGATACAGAATTAATGCGATTTATAGATGAAGAATGTGCGGCCACGGGTTTTCTCCGGGAGCATTATGCCGAACCCCTTAAAACTTTTTTGCGGGAAAATAATCAGGATAATGGGATCAGAAAGCAAGACATCATTATGCAGTTACAAAGCCTGGCCCAGCTTTATTACCGGGGTTTATGGAATGCTTGCACCGAAGAAGAACATTATTTTTTATTCGATATTGCTCAGGATGGAATGGTTAATGCCAAAAACGTAG
>JAQBNV010000505.1 GCA_028288395.1 Adhaeribacter sp.
CCCAGCCTTTTTGGTATTCGCGGCTCCAGTATTTCAAGGCATCCTTATCGTTCAAAATATGCCCATTTTTAGGGTCGATATTCAGAGAACGACCGGTCCGCTGGGCAATATTACCAAGCTGGACCAATAGAGTACTTTGGTGCCCACTAACAATATCGGAGTTCAGCTTAGCGCCGGATCGAATGGCATCAAAGAAGTTATTGATATGAATGGCATCCAAGGCCTGGGAGGGGTTGGTTAAACTTCGGGCATCTACCTTAACGTCGTTCTTCACATCTTTTACTACTTCATTTTTTAAATTAAAAATTGTATAAGCATTAGCCCCACCAATAAACAAAGAGCCTGTTTCACCATAGAACACAACTCCTACGGCTGAATCTTCTATAGGCTTGCCATTACAACTCCGGCCTTCCCAGGAAATAGTAGTATTATTGGCAAAATCCATATTAATCACTTGCGTGTCTGGCGTTTCCCAGTCGTCTTTATAGTGATAGCGGCCACCGGCAGACGTAACGCGGGTAGGATAATCTACTCCTAATCCCCAACGAGCCAAGTCCACCATGTGGGTACCATTATTTAAGGCTTCGCCTGTACCCCAATTCCAGAACCAGTGCCAGTTGTAGTGCACTACATTATCTTTATACGCCCTACGCGGGGCGGGGCCTTGCCACAAATCGTAGTTTAACCAATCTGGCACAGCGGTTTCTTTACCGACTCCAATAGATTGGCGGTTGTTGGTGTACCAGGTTTTAGCAAAATAGGGGCGACCAATAGCACCGGCTTTTAATTCATTGATGGCTGCAATGATATTGGGCCAGGAACGCCGCTGGTTGCCCATTTGTAGCACCTTATTATATTTTTTAGCCGCCGCCATAACCAGTTCCCCTTCGTTAGGATTGTGACTGGCTGGTTTTTCCAAATAAACATGCTTGCCGGCTTTACAGGCTAAAATTGCCGCTGGAGCATGCCAATGATCCGGGGCAGTCACAACCAAAGCATCCAGGTCTTTATCTTCTAGCGTTTTTCGGAAATCGCCCTGCTCTTTGGGTTTCTTATGGGTGAGTTTCTCGATGGCAGCACTGAACTTTTGGGAAGCTCGGGAATCGACATCACAGGAATATAGAACTTCGCAGTTTGGCTGACTGGCAAAATTAGTTCCTACGGCAAGACCGCGCGCATTTACCCCCATACAAGCTACCATAATCCGGTCGTTTGCTCCTAAAATGCGACCATAACTTTTCGGGCTGAAACCTGGCAATATTCCGCCAATTGATAATGCCGCTGTTCCTATAGCCGCTTTCTTTATAAACTCTCTCCTAGTATTTTCCATGTTATCAGTTGATTAAAATATGGATTGATAATTTTATTATGGGTTATACTTTTGCTTTCTGCATCACCGAGGCCAAGGAAACAGATTTACCATCCTGTCGCTTACTCTCATCGGCTGCTTCCATAAAGGCGTATATTTCCAAGGTTTCTTCGGGGTCAACCGGAATTCGCCCAGTTTCAAAGAACTTAATAATTTGTTCTAATAAAGGATTATAACTACCGAAAGGTCCTAATGTCATATTTCCTACTTCCCCATAAGCAGTTCCTCCATAACCAGGCTTGCCATTCCGTACCCCCCGGAAGGTACCGATACGGCCATCCTTCCATACACCTACAACCAATTCAGAATGCTCGGCTTGAGTTCGGGTTACACTTTTACAGCCTTTCCCCATAATAGTAAAGAGAGTTTCTACCCCGTGAATACCATACCAGAATAAATCCGGGTGAGATGGCTCCATTGTAGATGGACTATAGGTATCTGCACCTAATATCTTTCCAATCTTGCCTTCTGCAGCTTCTCTGGCACTTGGCATATAACGCAGGGAAGAACTGGAGAAGATCGGCACTTTACGTTTCTTAGCTTCTTCGTAAATAACTATGACATCTCTTAAAGAAGCAGCTACTGGTTTGTCAATAAACATAGGCTTGCCGGCTTTTAATACCTGCATAGCTTGCTCCAGATGTGGGTTACCATCGTTGGTTTCGAGCAAAACCACATCTACCTCTATTAATAGCGCCTTAATAGAATCTACAATCTTAACGCCGTGCTTTTTAACTTCCTCAATATACCCAGGTACTCGTTTAGTACTAGATTCTATTTTTTCACTGCCTTTCGGATAGGCGGCTACTATTTTGTAGCTACTATATTTATCGCCGCAATTGGGGTTATTAAGTTCTTTTGTAAAGGCTACGCTATGCGAAGTATCCAGGCCAATAATACCAATTCGTCTACCTTTCTCTCTTCCTAAAACAGGCACGGAATGAAGATTTAAACCCAGCCCGATACCAGCTACTGTTGCAGTTTTGATAAATTTTCTTCTGTTAAAGTTTTGATTCATGAGTGTTAGAGTGATGTATGACCTTTAAAACTTCCAGAAGTCTTATTGAATACTTATCACTAAATTAATTACCACAGTATAAGCAACTTCATCAATCCGGTAACGTACCCGTAAATTAAATAAAACTTTTAATTAATATTAGTTTTTTAAAAAAATTTATTTTAAAACAATCCTTAAAATGTTTAATTAAAAATTATCTTATTTAATTTAAGGGACAGTGCTGATTAGACTAATTTAAACGAATTATACCAATTTGTATGAACCCTATACCATAGGTAAAATTCAGATTAATTTAACTCAAGCCCATCATGCTGTTAAGAATCTTCTGCCTGAG
>JAQBNV010000017.1 GCA_028288395.1 Adhaeribacter sp.
ACAGAGCCATCTTTGTACTAGCAACTCTTACTATATTATAAATGTTCCTTTCTGTAAAAACCCAGCTGTAGCCGGATGCGACGAATGTTGCCTTTAGCCTGTACGGGCTATAAATTTTTTAGCGGTAAATCCAGTTGCCGTTACGTAATCGTATGTCTGTTATAATCCGGGGCAGGTATTTTTTTGTGGTTAAAAATTTTGTTTAATATTAATTATAAAAATATAAACAATATTTTTTAATTGCCGTTTAAAGTTATACATTTGTTGAGTCTTTAATAAATAACATTAAACAGAATGACGGCAATTGAATTTACCAACCAAGTCCAGAAGCTATCTTATTCTCTTAAACCCGTTGCCATGAATCTTACCCGTGATTTAGACGACGCCAAGGATTTGATACAGGAAACTTTATTAAAAGCGCTTACAAATAAAGATAAGTTTAAAGCTGGCACTAACCTGAAAGCCTGGCTTTATACCATCATGCGCAACTCTTTTATTAATAATTATAATAAGATTACGAAGCGCAGTACCACCCTTGATAATACCGACCAGATAAAATACCTGAATACCGATGACCGGTATGTTGCGCACAATGCGGCCACTTCTAAATTTGCGTTAAAGGATATTAACAACGCTATCGAATACCTGAATGATGAGTACCGGACTCCTTTTATGATGTACTATACAGGCTACAAATACCTGGAGATTGCTGATAAGCTGCAGATTCCGATTGGAACCGTAAAAAACCGCATCCATATTGCCCGTAAAGAGCTGAAAGAGGCACTACGGGTATACAATCCGGCTCTTTAGTAACAAATCAGAAATTAATTCTGACTATATTTCAGCTGGATCGCCGCTGGTTTAAACAGATTCGGCTGCCTGTATATTAGTTTAATCGCAATATGACCGAAAAGAAAAACGTAGTGGTAATTGGGGCCGGCTTCGCCGGAATGGCCGCAGCTACGAGCCTGGCGCAACAGGGCTTTAAGGTAAAATTGCTAGAAAAACACGATAAGCCGGGAGGCCGGGCCCGCTCTTTTTCGTCCCAGGGCTTTACCTTCGATATGGGCCCCAGTTGGTACTGGATGCCGGACGTTTTCGAAAAATACTTTAATAAATTTGGCAAAACCACTGCCGATTTTTACGATTTACAGCGGCTGGACCCTTCCTACACCATTGTTTTCGGAGAAAATGATTTTATGCCTGTGCCGGCTCAATTATCCCAGTTATATGCCCTGTTCGAATCGCTGGAGCCAGGCAGCAGCGACCGGTTAAAGGCATTTTTAGATCAGGCGGCTTATAAATACGAGGTAGGCATTAATAACCTGGTGTACAAACCTAGCCGGTCTCTTACCGAATTCCTGGATTGGAAGCTTTTGCTGGATGTTTTCCGTTTAGATGTGCTGCAATCGATGCACCGGCACGTGCGCAAATTTTTCCGGCACGAAAAAATAATCAAGCTGATGGAGTTCCCGGTATTGTTCCTGGGCGCTTTGCCGCAGAATACTCCGGCCCTCTACAGTTTAATGAATTACGCCGACATTGCTTTAGGAACCTGGTACCCCCGGGGCGGCATGTTTAAAATTGTAGAAGGCATGGAAGCGCTGGCCAAAGCCCAAGGGGTGGAATTTTGCTATAGCCAGGAAGTAACGTCTTTTAAGACAGATGAAAATATAATCAGTCAGGTAATTACGGCTACCGATAGTTTTGCTGCCGATGTGGTGGTAGCCGGGGCCGATTACCACCACGTAGAAGAAAAGCTGCTGCTACCGGCTCAGCGGAGTTATTCCGAAGATTATTGGCAAAAGCGGGTAATGGCACCCTCTTCGCTTATCTTTTATTTAGGCATTAACAAACGGTTGGCCAACCTGCAGCACCATAATTTGTTTTTCGATGAAGACTTTGAGCCGCACGCCCGGGAAATTTACGAGCATCCCCAATGGCCGGCCAATCCTTTGTTCTACGTATCGGCACCGTCCCAAACCGACCCTTCAGTCGCCCCAGCCGGTTGCGAGAATATTTTTATACTGATACCGGTAGCGCCGGACCTGGAAGATACCGAGGCCATCCGGGAAAGATATTATAACCTGGTGATGGACCGGCTGGAGCGGTTAACGAAACAAAAGGTGCGGGAACACGTGGTATTTAAGCGGAGCTATGCCCACCGGGATTTTATCAGCGATTACCATGCTTTTAAAGGCAATGCCTATGGTTTGGCAAATACCTTAATGCAAACGGCCATTTTAAAACCAAGTCTTAAAAGTAAAAAGGTAAAGAACTTATATTTTACCGGCCAGCTAACCGTGCCGGGACCAGGGGTGCCACCTTCCCTTATATCGGGGCAGGTAGTAGCCCGTGAAATTGGGTTGGTATATAATTAGCTTTTTACCGTATATAACATAACTAATTTCCTACTGGCTGTCTTCCGGACTAACCAGGCGATCGGGGTAAGGCTTTGATTCTATTAGATGAACCTAAATTTTAATCACCAATGATGGAGTTATTCGACCAAACGAGCTACAAATGCAGTAAACTAATAACCCAACAGTACAGCACCTCCTTTACCCTGGGTATAAAAACCCTCGATAATCGTTTTCATTACCCGATTTACGGCATTTATGGATTTGTGCGGTTTGCCGACGAAATTGTTGATACCTTTCATGCGTATGATAAAGGCGAACTGCTCGACGATTTTGAAGCCTGTACCTACGCCGCAATCGAAAAAGGTATCAGTCTGAACCCGGTTTTACATTCTTTCCAGGCAGTGGTGCACCAATACGGCATTGATCTGGCTTACATAGACGCCTTTTTAAAAAGTATGCGGATGGACCTGTTGGATCAGCGCTACAATAAAGATTTGTACGACGAATATATTTATGGCTCCGCCGAAGTGGTGGGGTTGATGTGTTTGCGGGTTTTCTGCGAAGGTGACCAAGCCTTGTTCGAAAAGCTGAAAGAACCGGCCCGGAGCCTTGGGGCGGCTTTCCAGAAAGTAAACTTTCTGCGCGATATGAAAAGCGATTACAAAGAACGGGGTCGGGTCTATTTTCCTACCATAGATTTTGCCTCTTTTGATAATGATTGCAAAGCCGCTATTGAGCAGGATATTTGCCACGACTTTGATTTGGCTTATAAAGGCATTCTGCAACTGCCCAAAACAGCACGGATGGGCGTTTATTTAGCTTATATTTATTATTTAAAGCTTTTTCGGAAAATACAGCACTTGCCGGCGGCACGAATTTTGTCGGAGCGCGTAAGAGTACCCGATAATACTAAGTTGGTATTATTAGTGGGTTCTTACCTGCGTTACCGGTTCAACACAATTTAATTTACCGTGCATATTTTACTTCTCACCATCAGCTTTCTTCTTACAGGTTTATTTTTTCAGTCAGAATATACTTACAAGGTGCCGGATCTGCGCCACCTTTACGAGAAAAGTGCCAAAGACAAAGCTACCTGCGAAAAACTGATTACCCACCTGAACCAATATAAAGGCCAGGATCCGGTAGTGTTGGGGTTTAAGGCCGGGGTAGAGGGGATGATGGCCAAACATGCCTGGAGTCCTTACGCGAAAATTAAACACCTGCGTACTTCTGCCGATATTTTCGAGAAAGTTATAAAAAAGCATCCCCAGGTGGCAGAGGTTCGTTTTCTGCGGTATTCCCTCGAATTTTTTATTCCGCGTTACCTGAACATGAGCGGGCACCTGGACGAAGATAAAAAGATATTTCTGGAAAGCCTTTTTCGCTATCCCAAATCCGATATTGATGCCGAGGTTTTTAATTCTATACGCGGGTTTTTGTTGCGCCACCCCGACCAGCTGACGGAACAAGAGAAAAGGCAGCTTTATAATCTCAAAACCTGATGTATATTTATTTATATCTTAATCTTTTTACTATTTTTTTTCCGTTTGTATTGTCGTTTGATAAGCGGGTACAGTTTTATAAAAACTGGCCTTACCTGTTTCCGGCCATAGCGCTTAATGCTTTTCTTTTTATTATTTGGGACAGTATTTTTACCAGTATAGGCGTATGGGGATTTAACCCCGAGTACCTTCTTGGCTTGTACCTGTTCGGGCTGCCAGTAGAAGAAATATTGTTTTTTATTACGGTTCCTTACGCGTGTGTATTTATTTACGAAACCCTTAATGCGTATATTCAAAAGGATTTTCTGCGGCCTTATGGGCTGGCCATCTCCGGGGTGCTGGTATTGGGGTTAGTGCCGTTGGGATTGTTCTTTTTGCCCCGGCTTTATACCTCTGTTACTTTTCTGGCCCTGGCGGTCATGTTGCTATTGCACTACTGGCTATTAAAAAACCAGGTTTTGGGTAGATTTTATGTCGCTTATTTCGTACATTTAATACCATTTCTGCTGG
>JAQBNV010000516.1 GCA_028288395.1 Adhaeribacter sp.
AAAAACCCTTAATGCCTTTGCTTTACCCGGCGGCCAGATATTTATTACCGCTGGCTTACTAAGTAAATTAAAAACAGAAGGACAATTGGCCGGTATTTTGGGTCACGAAATAGGCCACGTAATTGCGCGGCACTCAGCCGAACAATTAGCGAAGGCCAAACTTACCCAAGGTTTATCCAGCGCTGCGGGCATTGCCGCCTACGACCCCGACCGACCGGCCAGCGCTACCGGTGCTGTGGCCGCTGCCGCTATTGCCAAACTCATGACGTTAAAATACGGACGCGATGATGAATTGGAATCCGATAACTGGGCGGTCCGGTTTACGGCTTCTGCCGGCTACGACCCGCAGGCTATGATCGGGGTAATGGAAATTTTAGGTGCCGGCCGCGAAGGCGGGGGCGGCGTTGAGTTTTTTCAGACCCATCCCAACCCGGAAAACCGGATTACCCGGCTGCAATCAGCAATTGAGCAAGAGTTTCCCGAAGGTGTTCCAACCGGACTTATCAAATAAATACCACCAATTATGTTTAGCAAGCTTTTAGTTGAGAACGTTTTGTTTGTTCTTAATCCAATTTCCGGTGATATCAGTAAAGAAGAAGTACAGGCCTTGGTGGAGGAATATTGTGGTCAGCACCAAATCAAATTTTCTTTTTACCAAACCTCGGGCCAGGATGATGCAACAGAAATAAAAAAACTCCTGGACCAAAATCCACCCGATATGGTAGTAGCCATTGGCGGCGATGGTACGGTAAGCCTGGTCGCCAATATTCTAAATCACAGCAATATACCACTAGCCATTATTCCTTTGGGTTCCGGCAATGGTTTATCTAAAGATATTGGCATTCCGCAGGATATGGCCGAGGCCCTGGCTCTTTTGAAAGAAGGTGTTATCAAACGGATTGATTCTTTGGATATTAATGGCGAAACCGTTTTCCATTTGAGTGATTTAGGTTTTAATGCCTTTATCGTTAAAAAATTTAACGAAGGCGAAACCCGCGGACCGGGTGCCTACGCCTGGATTGCTTTGCAGGAATATATTAATTATACTCCTTTTGCCTACAAAATTCAAACCGATTCGGAATATTGGGAAGGTGAGGCTTTTATGGTGACTATTGCCAATGCCAACGCTTTCGGCAGCAATGCCGCTATTAACCCCAGTGGTATCATCGACGATGGCTTTTTTGAAATATGCCTGATTGAACCCTTCCCGAAAGCTGCAGCTATTGGTTTGCTATTTAATTTGTACACCGATAAAATCCACAATTCGGTTTATTCCCGGATATTAAAATGCAAAAGCGCCACTATTCAAAAAAACGATGGCGATATTTTACAGATTGATGGGGAACTGGTGGAAACGGATAACTTACTTCAGATTAAAATGCATAATAAAAGCCTGGCTGTTTTAATGCCGGATCCCCCGGACCCAACTTAAATTAGGCTTGGCCAATTATCTGGCGCTGAAAAATAACCTCGGCGGTTTGGCCCAGCAGGGTAGGCGTTTCCATCACCCGCAGCCACACGTCATGCCGACTATAATAATCGATTACCATAAAGCCTTTGTGTTCGTGGGTAAAGGCCGCTTTGCCCCCTTTTTTTACAAAAGCTGTTTTGGAACCCGAGCCGCTAACCAGGTAATGATTGCCCTTCACCGGAAAATATTGCAGGTTGTGGTCGTGTCCGGCGGCGTAAATAATATTTTGGTGCGAATGCAAAAGCCGTAAAAGTTTTTTGCGTAGCCGCCGGTAACGGGGGTGAGCCATATCTTCGGATGCCCCAAAATATTTGCGGTAAACCGGGTATACCGACCCTGCTAAAGGTAAGGGCACATATAATCTTTTATGGGCGGCGGTTAAAGGAAAAAAATGCTGCTTTACCGTAGACCGGCCGCCGTGCTGCGCATTGCTGAATAAGGGATGGTGGGCGGCCAGTACTACGCAGTCGTGGCGGTGTAAATGCAACAGCGCTTCCAGTTGCATAAAAAAATCAGCTTCCGATTCTACGGTGCAATTGAAATTTTTGCCAATGGGCCGCACCCCCCGTTGTACCCACCATTGGGTATTTATAATGATTAATTGCAGGCCGGGTGCCAAATTAAAAGAAACGGGCCCGGGGCAGCCATTCAGAGGCAGGTAGCTTTCGGGCTTATTTAATTCCTTAAGAATATATTCCTGCTGCGCTAAAACAAACGGGAAGCCATTAGATCGGCCTTTGTTCCAGTCGTGGTTGCCACTCAGGTATATTACGCGGCCCAAGTGGTGTTTAAAGGTATCTAATTGGGCTTTTAACCGGCGCTCGGCCAAATCCCTTTTATGACCCGCCGTAGGAGGTAAGCCGGTAGGGTAAATATTATCGCCCAGGATAATTAAAGTACCGTCCGGACCAGCGTAATTTATCCATTTGCGCATTAATACCAGAATGGGATCATTATCGGCGTCGGTAATATTGCCGGGATCGCCAAGCAGGGCCACCGAATGGAGCGGCTTTTTCAAATCGGAGAAGGAGGCAGGTTGCCGATCTGCGGGAAATTTAAAATAAGGCTGGC
>JAQBNV010000019.1 GCA_028288395.1 Adhaeribacter sp.
CTTTTTTTTCCGCAAGGCATAATTTGAATGTTTTTATGTTAAAAAATTATTTTCTTTTGCGCCGGCTTAAAGCCAGCCATTATTATTTCAATTTCTCGAGTTCGGTATCGATAGAAGCCTGATATTCCGGATTGTTGTCCAGTTTTTTAGCATTCGTAAATACTTGCCGGGCTTCGTCTTTCTTTCCGGTTTCGGCCAAAGACACAGCCAGGTAAAAATTACCCTGAATATGCTTCGGATTTACTTCTATCAGGTGCCGGAACCGCTCTACAGCTTTATCGTACTGCCCCGACTGGATAGACAAAACCCCCAGGTTAAACAAGGCTTTTTCATTGTTAGGATTGGCCGTAATTACCTCTCTCAACAACTGAACGCCTTGCATCGGTTGTCCGCCGGCCGCTATATACGTCATGGCCAGGTTGGTTTTGGCATCCAGGTTGGCCGGGTTATTCTGCAGCACCTTGTTGTATAAATCGCGGGCTTTTTCGCCTAACAGCTTGGTTCGTTCTTCGGTAGCAGCAAAGCTAAAGGCTTCAAAATATTGATCAGCCGCTTTCTGGTAAGTCTTTTCACCAGGACGAGCGGCAGCTACCTGTTCGTAATAATAACCGGCACTGTCAAACTTGGCTACCGCGGTATACTGAACAGCAATCTGTTCGGCCAGCTTTGTCCGATCCGGGCCGGCACCAGTCTTCCGGTAATCGGCCAGCAAGCTTTTCAACTTGCTAAGTGCCTCCGGACTGGCTTTGGTATGCGCCGCCGAAGCTTCGCTGCCATCACTTTCGTGCAGATGTCCGGTGTGATCCTCTTCATCAGCCGCACCGCCAGCCGGTTTATCGCGGTTAGCAGCACTCGTAGCGCCCGACAAGGCCGCTCCTGTTTCTTTATTTATAATTACTTTAGGTAAAGAAAACAGCACCACCAGAAGCACAATGGCGGCAACAACAACCAGTATTTGAATTCGGAGAGTTTTCAGAAGCTTTCAGGATAATTATTTTACAGTACTTTTAAGACCGCAAAGATAGCAAAAGTTAAGATACTACTTCGGATTTTATCTTCTTGCTGTTTTTGATTTTCTGAACAAAAGACTTAGAAGGTTTAAAACTCGGAACGAAGTGTTCTTCTATAATAATGGAGGTATTTTTTGAAATATTGCGGGCTACTTTTTTAGCACGTTTCTTATTTATGAAACTGCCAAAACCTCTCACGTAAATATTATTTCCGTTAGTCATAGAGTCTTTAACCACTTTAAAAAAGGCTTCTACTGTCGCCTGCACATCGGCCTTTTCAATTCCTGTTTTGTCCGCAATTTCCGATATTACTTCTGCTTTAGTCACTTTAATGTATCAGTTAAATAGGTTAATATAAAAATTTACTCTCCGTTTTAAGATGCTAACAAATTGTTTATTAGCTTTAAACGGGGGCACAAAGGTAACTTCAATTCTGAAGAACTAAAAACTATTTAATTAAAAAAATGCCTGGGCCCTTACTTTATTCATTAATAGCCCGGTAAATTATACTTTTCAAATATATAGCATGAATTCTCCGGAACCCGCTTTTTTCGCTTCGGCACTTATTAACTGGTATGAAAAACACAAACGCTCGTTGCCCTGGCGCGATACCCGGGACCCTTATGCCATCTGGCTTTCGGAAATAATTTTGCAGCAAACCCGTGTAAATCAGGGCTTACCCTATTATTTAACCTTTACCAGCCACTATCCAACTGTAAAAGATTTGGCCGATGCCCCCGCTGATGAAGTCCTGCGGCACTGGCAAGGTTTGGGCTATTATTCGCGGGCCCGCAACCTGCATCAGACTGCCAAATATATTTCTTACGAACTAGATGGTATCTTTCCCAATAACTATGCCGGTCTGCTAAAATTAAAAGGAATTGGGCCATATACGGCAGCGGCAATTGCTTCATTTGCTTTTAAAGAACCGGTGGCCGTATTGGATGGTAACGTATTCCGGGTACTGGCCCGGGTATATGGCATAACCGAAGACATTGCTTCTCCGGCCGGCAAAAAAGCTTTTCAGTTGCTTGCCGATTCGCTAATCTGTGGCACCCAACCCGATACATACAACCAGGCTATTATGGAGTTTGGTGCTATCCAATGCACCCCGGTCATGCCCGATTGTCTGTTTTGCCCTTTGCAGCAAACCTGCTTCGCCTTCCGGAATGGGCTGGTACAGGAATTACCTCATAAGGCTAAGGCCAAGGTTGGGCGCGAGCGCTATTTTCATTACCTGGTGCTACAGTGGCAAGGCCAGTATTACCTCCGCAAACGTACCCAAACCGATATATGGCAGGGTCTTTACGATTTTTACCTGCACGAGACCGATGGCCCGGTACTGCCGGAGGACATACTGATGCAAGAATTACAACTACTCGTACCCCAGGAACCCTTACCAAGGGTTAAAGCAGTTTCGGAAAGCTATAAACATGTACTTACCCACCAGAAAATATACGCCAGATTTTATCTTATCCGCCTTCATTCCCGTTTAAGGAAAGAAATTGCAGAAAGTACCGGTTTGAACCTTTTTTCAGTATCCGAAATAGAGCAATTACCCAAAGCAATCATGATTGATCGGTATTTGAAAACTTCTGTTTTTTGATTATATTTACATTTAAGTATAACCTAATAAAACTTAAATAAATGGCGAGTATAAACAGAGTAATATTGGTAGGCAATTTAGGAAAAGACCCGGAAATCCGTCATACTGAAGGAGGTGTACCGGTGGCTCGCTTTTCGGTTGCCACTTCCGAAACCTACAAGGATAAAACCGGCAACAAAGTAGATCGGACAGAGTGGCATAATATTGTAGCCTGGCGCGGCCTGGCCGAAGTAGCCGAAAAATATATGAAAAAAGGCCAGTCGGTTTATATAGAAGGGAAAATACGCACCAATAATTACCAGGATAAGGAAGGCATTCAACGGAGTAGCATTGAGATTGTAGCGGACAACATGACCATGCTGAGCCGGGGCGATGGAAGTAGCAGTAACCAGAATGCCCAGGGGAATAATTCGCAGGAGAGCAACGCTAACGCAGGGAGCAGCCAAACGGCCAAACCAGCGATGAGCGCCACTTACGAAAACGAGCCGGATGACCTGCCGTTTTAAAATATTTTCGGACTAACTTTTTAAATTTGGAAAACATAAATGGCGGCGAACCTCCGGGTAATTATATTTACCTGGTCTCTGCCTTATTCTCCTCTTTCAGTCTGGATTATGCCCTGGAGGCAGTTGGCATAATCTTACTATTGTTGCTTTCGGCGTTGGTTTCCGGCGCCGAAACAGCATTCTTCTCGCTTTCGGAAGCCGAACTAGCAACTTGCCGGCAGCATCCGCAGCGATCTTACCAACGCATATTACTTTTATTGCAGCACCCGCGCCGTCTGCTTACCTCCATGCTGGTAATAGACAATATTATTAATGTGGCGTTGGTCATGATTATTTTAAACCTGACGCTTCAGCTATCCGGACCTCACCTGAGTTTCCCGCTGGTGCTTACCATTGCGGTGGGGCTTACCATAATTATTTCCTTTTTTGGCGAAGTATTACCTAAAATTCGCGCCACCCAAAACCGGCTCACCACGGCTTCCCGGATGGCGGGCTTCCTGCACCTGGCTGATAAAATATTAGCGCCTATTTCGGTGTTACTTTTAGGGATAAGCGCTATGATCGAGCGGAATGTGCGGGCCAAATCGGGTTCGGTGCAACTTGATGAACTGCAAAACGCAATTGATGCCACTTTAACCACCGAAAACCAGGAAGAAAAGGAAATACTAAAAGGTATTGTTAACTTTAGCACCACAACCGTAAAGCAGGTAATGCGCTCGCGGGTAGACGTGATTGCTTTTGAAATCACCACTTCCTTTACCGATTTATTACCCCTGATTAACCAGTGGGGTTACTCCCGGGTGCCGGTTTACGCAGATACGGTAGATAAGATAGAAGGCATTCTTTATATAAAAGATTTGCTGCAACACCTCGACGCCGGTCCGGACTTTTCCTGGCAGGGCATGCTGCGGCCACCTTACTTTGTGCCCGAAAGCAAAAAAATTGACGACCTGTTGCGGGAGTTCCAGGAAATGCATGTACACATGGCAATTGTGGTAGATGAGTATGGCGGTACGGCCGGATTGCTTACCTTTGAAGATATTGTGGAAGAAATAGTAGGCGAAATAAACGATGAATTTGATGAGGAGGCAGAAGTATAATATACCCAACTCGATGAAAACACCTTTATTTTTGAAGGTCAGACTTCGCTAAATGAATTTTGCAAGGTAACTGGTATAGAGCCGGAAATATTAGAACCGGTCCGGAAAAACAACGAATCGGTGGGCGGGCTCATGCTCGAATTATTTTCTAAAATCCCGCTGGAAGGCGAAGAAATTCAGTTAGATACGTGTAAATTTATTATCCAGTCCGCGGACAACAAAAGAGTAAAGCAGGTTAAAGTGTATGTGGGGGTTACCAAGTAGCATTTCAAAAGTAAAAATTTCTAAAAGTATTATTTGGCTGCTGGCCTTCGCCTGCTTAAATATGCTGGCGGCCTGCGGCCGCGAAGATTATACGCCCAAACCCAAAGGTTATAACCGCATAGATTTACCGTCGGCAAAATACCAGCCTTTAGCGCAGCAGCATCCTTATTGGTTTGAGTACTCGGCTTACGCCAGCATTTTGCGCGACTCGTCGCGGACTGCCATGCCTCACTGGATAAATATTAACTACCCGCAGTTTAAAGCCAACGTACAGCTCACTTACTTGCCGGTAAACCACGATCGCAAAGTATTGAATAATTTACTAGAGGACGCCCGCACCCTAACCATTAAGCATCAGGTAAAGGCCGAATCTATTGAGGGTGCCATTATTAAAACCCCCAATGGCATGAATGTGAACGTAGCTGAGTTAGCCGGAGAGGTTCCTACCCAATTCCAGTTTTACGTTACCGACAGTACGAAACATTTCTTCCGGGGTGCGCTCTATTTCCAGACGGCTACTGCCAACGATTCCCTGGCCCCGATTATCAATTATATCAAAAAAGATATGGTACACCTCCTTAATACCCTAAAATGGACGGAGTAATCAAATTAATGATGAATTACAAATTATGAATTGAGTAAAATAGATCGGGAACTTTGCTGCTGTTGATTTTCTCTTTTTACTTTAAAAAACCATTAAAATCTTCTCTCTTACAAATCAATGAACAGTATCAAATTCATAACTTTTAATTTATAATCTTATAAGTGTCTGGTTTTTTTAATACTAAAATTGAGTTTCTGAAAAGTATCGGGGCCCAGCGGGCCGTATTGCTGCAGCAGGAACTTAATATTTTTACTTATGGCGATTTAATCCAGCACTATCCCTTCCGTTATTTAGATCGCACGCAGTTTTACCAGATTGCCGAGCTGGATGGAGATTTACCTTTCATTCAGATAAAAGGCCGTATCCGCTCGAAAGAATTATTAGGCGAAGGCCGCAAGCAACGCCTTTCAGTCGTATTAACCGATGTTTCCGGCGAAATAGAACTCGTTTGGTTTAAGGGCGTAAAGTGGATGAATACCAGCCTGAAAACCGGCACCGAATATATCGTTTTTGGCAAGCCTACCATGTTTAACAACCGCTTAAACATGGCCCACCCCGAAATGGAAGAAGCCAGCGAGGTAAAACAGGACCAAAGCTATTTACAGCCCGTTTATTCTACTACCGAAAAATTAAAAAACCACCGCCTCGACAGCAAAGCGCTTTCTAAAATAATGGCAGAGCTGTTAAAAGCCGCGGCTCCTAATATTGCCGAAACCCTTACGCCAGACCTTATCGAGCAGTACCGGTTTTTATCTAAAAAAGAAGCCTTGTTGCAGATTC
>JAQBNV010000167.1 GCA_028288395.1 Adhaeribacter sp.
GTGGGGAGAGAAGGATTCGAACCTTCGAAAGATCACTCTAACGGAGTTACAGTCCGTCCCATTTGGCCACTCTGGAATCTCCCCAAATTAATTACAGTAAATACTATATTAAAGAACTACCCTTTAAAAATCTAACCTTTCAGTCAACTACTTTTCGTAAGGAGTTGCAAAATTAGATGCTTTTTTATCTTTGTCAAACATTTGAGCAAAAATAAATCTTTTTCTTTTATTTTTATTTAAACGGGCTGAATTGCCTTAGTAGAAATTTGTCCTACCTGATGAGGAATGTCTGCTTAATCTGTTCATCCTTTACTTGCGCTACAAAATAATTATTCTTTCCCTTTAAAACATTCTGTTGAGTTTAATTCAAAGATTTCGCTTCCCTGGCCCAATAGGGAAATAGTAACCAAAAGTGAAGCTGAAATAATTTAGTGCTTTGGATCAAAGCTGCCGGTATACGGCTGGCCATCCCGCTTTTTTCGGAGTTTTAACATACCATATCAAACTGTAAAACTAAATTCCAACCCCAGATAGCTCCAATCCCGAAACCAGAAGTTGTAGGCCGGTTTCAGAAATATTTCATAGCCCCGCGGAAGCGAAGGAAAAGTCATCGGTGTGCCGGAGGCTGCCCTCGAAATTAGTACCCGCGCCCTATACCGCACCCGGATGGATATTTCTTGGGTGTAGGCTAAAGCTAGGCCAGCACTCAACGAGTAAAAACCCCTGCGGTCCGGCGACATGGCGTCTGCTAAAAAAGGGTTGCCCCGGCATTCAAAAGCCAGCGGCAGCGAATAGGTGTAATATCGTGGCCTGGTGCTCGACTGTAACCGTGCCGTGGGCAAACGTCTTTCCTCATAAATCAGGTACTGCTTTCCCGTCAACTGCAGCCCAACTGAAAAACCCAGATTTCCTGGGTTAAAATGAGAATACTCTATGTTAAAGCCGGCTAAAGGTTTGTCGCTTCTTATTTGGTAGCCACCTGTGTTTTGCAGAATCTTTACCTGGGACACATTTACAAACCCGCCTGGACGTGTTTGTAAATAATGTGCTTGTCCCGACCCCGAAGTGAGCCCAGGCAAAACAGGAGCAGCAAAAGGCTTTTTAGCGGCATGGCAGGGGAAAACATTTGTTTATTAAAGTTTGAATAGCACGCTCATACGCAATCCCAAATAGCTACCTTTGTTCACGATTCGGTTGTGGTAGGTGATACCGTCTACGGCCCGACTAATGTCCTAGGCAGTGTATTCCAGGTCCCATACGGCCATGACATGGGCCTGAAGCTGGGGTTGTAGACGACTCCTACTTCTAGCCGTCCCACCGCCAAAGATTCCGCTCCAAGCCCATGCCTAAATCCAGGCCGACGTTAAAGCGGGGACCCGGATACCGGCTTTCTCTTATCGGAAAGCTGTCGTTCGCATTAGTTCCGCCGAGTATTCCTCCTGCTCCCACGTTTCCTGGCAAGTCCCAGCTCTCATTGTAAAAACCATTAGCTCCCAGTGGCAGGTATTTTCGCCAGGGCTTATTTATTTGGGGCAGCAGCCACAATATCCGTATGGGCACCTGAATCCGACCAATTCCATTGGTGCCCGTACCTCGCGCTTCCCACCGCTTACCTCCAGAATATTGGGAAGTATAAACCGATTTATAGCCGAATTCGATGAGAGAGAAGCCGGTTTCGAGGGCTAAGCGATAAGTTAAATTTTGCCGCAAGACCAGCCCTCCGGCCTTGGTGGGTAGGGGCGGCTTCCGGAAACCCTGGTCCACGGTACGGTTATTCAACAAAGGATGAACAATTCAGCATTCCGCTACCCGCTACTCCAATATAAAACTGGTTAGCACGGACAAAAGGATGATAATCTTCTGTCTGGGCAAAAATCCTAATCGTGATAAAGAGAAACAAAGGGGATAATCGTAGTTTCTTTATCACGGCTTTGGCTACTCTTTTTTCATTTTTCTGACGAGTATTTTATCAGGTGTTATCTTTCGTAACATGACTATTTTATTCTTTTAAGCATTACCACCATGTATCCCTTCTTTAGGCAGCCCTGCACTTGTTTGTATTTATAAATTCAATATAAATATCAGGGTACTATAACAAAATTCGCAAGCTTAATAAGTAATATTTTTATATATTTCTATCAGCTTCGGGTCTTTCTCCTTCGTTTTTATATCCTGCTTCAAAGCTTTCATTTCCGGTGAGTCGGAGGCCAGCGTCAGGGCCTGGTAAGCGCCCAGGCGTACGTAGTAGGCTTCGTGGTGGCGGGCCAGTTGTTCCAGCTTGGTGATCGCTCTTTTCTGGTCAGCCGGAGGTATTTTCATCAAATAACCGCCAAAGTTCTGCAGGAAGAAAAACATTTCCTCACCCCGCATTTTATCCAGGCTACGCAGGTACCAATCATATTTTTCCGGCCCGCCAAAATAGGCGTAATAACCGGCCAAAGCCCGTATTACTTTCCGGGAGTCATTATTTTCAAAGGTTGCCAGGCGCGGCGCGGGGTCACCAACCTTAGCGGCAACCAGGCCGTCGATGGCAGCGGCGACTACGGTATAGGAGCTATCCCCTAAAGCCTGGTTATAGATACTTACATTATTTGCTTCCTCTACGGAAGCCAGAATGGTAAGAGCGTCAGCCCGCACCGCACTTTTGGGATCTTTCAGGGCTAATTGCTGCATTTGGCGGAGGAGGCTTTCGTCGGAGCCGGCATATTTTTCTAGAGCCGATAAGGCATCGCTTCGAATTTGCCAGAATGGGTCCTGCAGGGCGACTTTAAATATGGCCATTACTTTGGGCTCATTTATTTTGCTACTTAATTGCAGCAGAGCCTCTTTTTTGGGTGCATACTGCTGGGCATGGGTAAATTGATAGATCAGTTCAGTGTCGGTTTTGGGATGCGTTACCTGGGCCAGTAGTTGCTGCCGGCCATCAAACAACACCAGCTCAGGAGCAGCCGGCACCTCAAACGTAAACTGCTGCCCCGCTTTGTTAATAACTACCGGGTAATCGGTCCGTTTATTTTTATGCCAGACGGCAACAGTAAGTGGCAACCGGTAGATGGGGGTATACGCCGAATCTTGTAATTGCTGGACTGCTACCGTTAATTTACCGTTTTGGTAGCTGTGCTGCACGCTGAGTTGGGGATGGCCGGGTGATAAAAACCATTGATCAAAAAACCAGTTTAAATCCTCACCGGTAATATCTTCAAAAGCCATCCGCAGTTCGGCCAGTTCCACGCTGGTAAATTGGTGAGTGGTCAGGTAAAGCTTAAGTGCGGCAAAGAACGCCTCGTCGCCTACGTAGTTGCGGAGCATGTGCAGTACCCGGCCGCCTTTGGCATAGGAGTGGCTGTCAAACATATCTTCCTTATCCTGGTATTGGTAGCGGATCAAAGGTTCCTGCTTTGTTTCGGATTCAGCTAAATATTGGTTTAGCTCTTTCAGGCCCGCAGCATCGGCGGCCATTTTGCCGTTTTTATGTTCTTCCCACAAATATTCGCTGTAGTTCGCAAAAGATTCGTTCAGGGGCAGGTTGGCCCAGGACTCTAAAGTAACCAGATCGCCGAACCACTGGTGAAACAACTCGTGCGCAATAATCGGGTCCCAATCGGCATCCAGTAAACCCCGCCGGTCGACCTGCAACTCCTCCATAAACACCGAAGCCGTGGTATTTTCCATTGC
Organism: Adhaeribacter sp.; assembly: GCA_028288395.1. Classification (GTDB taxonomy): domain Bacteria; phylum Bacteroidota; class Bacteroidia; order Cytophagales; family Hymenobacteraceae; genus Adhaeribacter. The sequence continues at coordinate 3,676 of JAQBNV010000167.1, forward strand.
GCCGGAAACGTAATCGCGTACCACTACCTGGGCATACTTGCTCCAGGGAAAATCAATCCCCAGGGTTTTACTAAAAAAATCCATCATAGCCGGGGTATTGCCAAAAATAGCTTTAGCCGTATTCCGGTACTGGGGTTCTACATAATAATTTACCGCCAACCCTCGCCATTTATCGGGCACCACCGCAAATTCACCAATTGCCATCATGGCCAGGTAGGGCGCGTGGGGTTTATTCAGGTTCCAATGGTCGGTACGGGTGCCGTCAGCATTCTTTTTGTTGGTTACCAGTAAGCCGTTCGAGAGCGTGGTATACCGGGCATCAACGGTAATATACAAATCCTGGGTCATGCGCTGGTTGGGCTTGTCGATGGTGGGCATCCACACCGAGTTAGCTTCGGTTTCGCCCTGAGTCCAGATCTGGCGCGGCTTGTTGGGGTCGGTTCCCAGCGGATTAATAAAATATAACCCTTTATCAGAAGTAATAGCGGCGCTGCCTTTAGCTACCAGTTCGTTCGGTTTGGCGGTATATTTAACTAATATTTTATAGGTATCAGCCCGGGTATATGTTTTATCCAGCGTAATGGTAAGTTTAACTTTATCGTACGTATGCCGCAGGTTTTTCGCCCCACGATCCGTGACCAGTTGCACGCCCTGAATATCCATGCCTTTGGCATCGAGCACCAGGGTTTGCTGCGGATAAAAATAGGGTTTCAGGGTCAGGGTTGCTTCGCCGTAGGCATATTGTTTCTGCCAATCGAACCGAATATGTAAAGACGTATGTATTAAATCATGCAATTGCTTCGCAGAAGGGTTGTAAGGGCCTTTTTTGGTAGCCCAAACCGGCACACCACCAGGGATGGAATCGGCCGGAAGCTGGGCAGGCACGCTTACGGCCGGCATAACAGCTGCAGAGGCGGCCGGAACTTTATTTGACTGACAACCAATAAAAAATACCGCCAGGGTAAAGTAACCAGCTAATCCAAAAAGCTTATAATTCATAAAGGAAAGTTTAATTTTTGCGCTCAATATCTTAAATTACTTCGGGATTTAACCTAACTTTAAGCCCGAAATTATAGGTATTTGTATGCTACAGGTTTTAACTGCTAACGATAAAAAAT
>JAQBNV010000661.1 GCA_028288395.1 Adhaeribacter sp.
TCATAATTATTCGTAAAGTAAGCCAGGCCGGTACCGAACCGGAAATATATTTCGTCGTTTTTGCGGCGCATTACCGGCAAACTCAAATAAGGGCTTACCGCCAACGATTGCCCCAGTACCGGGTTCTGATAGTGCAGGTAAACTACCGAAAGCCCCAGGCGCGGGTACCGGTAAAGTTGTTGCCAGTAGCGGTTACCAATGGTTTGCCGTTGCAGGTTTATTTCTATTCCGCTGGGTTTGGTACCGGCAAATTGTCGGATTTTGGGCGTATGAACTATTACCATCCCTTGTTGAAAGGCACCGCCTATTATCAGCGGGTCTTTTTCCTGCGCCGTTGCATTTTTCGCCAGCAGCATCGAAACCACTAATCCCACCCAAAATCTAAAAAAACCGGAAATCTGGCAATGCATATTCTTAAACCACAACCCAAAGGTATTAAACTATTTGTGTGCTTGTTAGTTATTCGGATAGCAGTTCGGTTTATACGGGCTAACTACCTTTATTTTATGCAATTACCTGAATATTTAAATACATAATAAAAGCAGTTTATATACTTATAAAACCTTAATCAAAAATCAAAAGGCAACATTATTTATCCCATACGTATATAGAGCCGAGTTAACCATGTTATAAAAATGCAAATTTCAATTAATCACGCTGATATTCAGCAAACAACTTATCTTAAACTTTTTACTATGAAAAAGATTGGCTTACTACTTATTGCAATGTTTAGTTTGTCGCTGGCCCAGGCCCAGGTTAAACTCGGTATAAAAGGTGGTATCAACTATTCTAATATTGCCGGTGACCTTCAAGAAGAAAATCATTACGAAAACAAAATTGGTTTTTTAGGCGGGGTAACCGCTAATTTCCCGTTGGTGGGTGATGGTTTTCTATCGCTGCAGCCCGAACTCTTATATTCTCAGAAAGGCTATCAGTACCAGGATGACAAAGTAACTATCGATAACGCTACCTACTCTATCAAGGGCAAAAGAAACTTCAACTACCTGGATTTACCGGTGTTGCTTCGGGTAAATGCCGGCGGCCTGTTCTTCGAAGGCGGCCCCCAAGCCTCTTATTTACTTGGCATCCGCGACAATACCGAGATAGAAAATGAAGGTACCGGCAACGACACCAAGAACTGGAAAAAAATTGAGAAAGACAACCTGGCTGAATTAGAAATCGGTTATGTGGCAGGTGTGGGTTACCAGGCAGCTAATGGCCTGGGTATTGGCTTACGTTATAATGGCAGCATTAACCATCTGGCCAAATCTGACCCTAATAACGATGAATTGGTAAACGCCCGGCACTCGGCATTCCAACTGCAACTGGGATATACCTTGGGTGGCAGTCGTTAATCTTAAATATTTTTTTGAATAAGACATTATGGCAAAACAACCTGGCAGGCGCTCACTAAGTATCATAAAACAAGCACGATACACGATGATCCTGCCGGCTTTTTTTCAACTATATTTTAAACAAATAAAATACAAGCCCTACTGTAATCCTTTATTAAACTGATTAGGCAGGGTTTTTGCAAATGCTTATTTATTATATTAATTACTAACATTAACATTTAACACTATGAAAAAATTATTTTTTATTGCCATTGCGCTGTTTACATTTTCGTTTGCAGAAGCCCAAACCCGCTTCGGATTAAAGGGTGGCATTAACTACTCTAACATTGCGGGCGATTTACAAAATCAGGATATCTACCAGAATAAAATAGGATTCAATGGTGGTATCCAGGCCAACTTCCCCATCATTGCCGATGGCTTCCTGTCTTTACAGCCGGAGTTACTTTATTCGCAGAAAGGGTATCAGTACCGCGATGAAAAGTTTACCATTTTGGGTGTGGAGCGGGAGCGTAAAGGTAAAGTTAACTACAACTACCTGGATTTACCGGTACTGTTGAAAGTAAATGCCGGTGGCCTTTATTTTGAAGGTGGTCCACAGCTTTCTTACCTGATGGGTATCCGCGACAATACCGAAGAAAAAATTGGTAGCAGCGATTACAAAAACACCACAGTGGTAGACAAAGACCATTTAGCTGAGTTGGAGATTGGCTATGCCGCTGGATTAGGATTCCAGGCGACCAATGGCGTAAGTTTAGGTATACGTTACAACGGCGGTATTAACAAGTTAGCCAAAGACAATGGCAACGATGAGCTGACCAATGCCCGTAACTCGGTATTTCAATTACAGTTAGGATATTTATTGGGCGGCCGATAAGCCTGAAATACATTTAATAAAAAAGCCGGCTGAATTAATTCAGCCGGCTTTTTTATTAAACCACCTTACTTTACTTGCTCATCTCGGCGAAATATTTAAAAAAGTAAGGAATGGTTTCAATGCCTTTCAGAAAATTAAATATCCCGAAATGCTCGTTGGGAGAATGAATAGCATCTGAATCCAAGCCAAAACCCATCAGCACCGAGTCAATGCCCAGCTCGGCTTTAAACATGGCTACAATTGGAATGCTGCCACCGCTGCGGACCGGAATTGGTTTTTTACCAAAGGTTTGCTCAAAAGCCCGGCTGGCAGCCTGGTAAGCGATGGAGTTGGTGGGTGTAACCACCGGCTCGCCCCCGTGGTGCGGACGTACTTCTACGGTTACCCCGGCTGGT
>JAQBNV010000006.1 GCA_028288395.1 Adhaeribacter sp.
GTGAAGCCAATTAGCAAGCTGCAAGCTGGTTTAACGTGAGGTGAGCAGTGAAGGTGCCCGAGCACGGGCGTGCGAAGGGGACGCCCGCAGGGCAGGACTGCAAACACCTGAACGGACGAACAGAAACGGTATAAGAGGCAGGGAGTCGTGGGTAAGCAAGCACCTCTTTGTGAAGCCCCTGGCCAACAAACGGCTCTGTGTAGATGCAGCAGGATTAGGTGGAAGGATAAGTGTTTTACCTAGGGAGGTCTTGGAATAGATTCGTTTTCTATGCACCAAGAAGTCAGCAGCGGCCATAGTAGCCATCCGGAAACGAGCCGTAAGCACTACGAGGCCTCACCTGGTGGTGAAGGGCCAAACGTCAGGTTGTCCCAAATTCGACAGGGAGGTTTAGATTAAGAGTCTTCCAGCCCCGCCTTAAAACAGGACGAAGGCGGGGTTGGTGAAAAGAGCTGCCGCGCTATGCCTGGCGAACCGCCGAATACGCGAACCGTACGTTCGGTGGTGTGAGAGCCTCTCCGTGGGTATTTTACCCACGGCGGGCTACTCGATTAGGCGGTGATTTTTAATTCTTCATCTTGTGAAAAAATACCTTTAATAACAGGCTGCAAAAACCAAATCCCAAAAGGGAAAACTATTAATTGCCAAAATACTCCTGTTTTTTTATTCTCCATCTCATCAATATTGTTCGAGATGATAATGTAAAGCTTAATCCAGCTCACGAAAGCAGTAATTATGAAAACTATTAAGATTCCACCAATTCCATAACTTAACGCTTCATTTTCCTCAAAGTTAAAATCAAAGAATTCATCCGGGACAACATTAGTGAATAAAAACAAACAACAAGTCAGAATAAGATTTCTTTTAAATCGCCAAAATTTCATTACATCCTTTCTTTCGTTTTTTTCATGAAGGCTTTTCCCAAGAAGGTAAATCCATCCGAAGAAAATAATGATAAAAGTAAAACTGCCGAGGCTTTCTGAAATCGTCGACATTAAAATAGGAGGAACAATAATTAATAGAAATATTTGCCAAGCTTCTACTTTAAGTATCTGTTTCATAGGTTGTTTGAATTTACGCCTAACTCGCGGATAAAAGGAGTTGTTCCGGTTATCTGCTGTATGTATGGATAAATAACTTTATCCAACTTATTCAAGGGTATTCTTCAGTTCTAAAAATAATGAATGTTTAATTAGAAAAAACAAATTAAAACGGCTGGAATTAATGAAGTTTTCTTCGGGCGGATTAGCTAAAGCGGTGCTGGGTTTACTTTATTCATTTATTATAGGAGTTACGCAACATCATTTTATCACGTACTTGCAAAGGTAAAACATAATTAATACCGGATTGAATTGATTAAGACGTATTAGCCAGGTAAGGGTAGTTGGTGATGGAGGTTACCAGTTGGGGATTGTCAAAGAAGAAGTTGAGCTCTTTCTCGACCAGCTGCTGTGCCTGCTCAAGAGAATCAAACACTTTAAAAGCCAGTCGGCGGCGCAGTTCCTGGAAGAAGCGCTCCACCGGGTTTAGCTCCGAGCTGGCAGCGGGAATGCGCACCAGCACGATGCGCGCTGGGTTGAGCAGCTTCTGCTGGTGGGCCGTTGCCCGGTCCGCCACCAGCAGCGTTTTTGCGGTAAGCCCCTGCTCAAACTCTTGGCCGAAAAGCTGGAAACACGCCTGGTTGAGGGCGGGCAGGAACATGGCAAATACCTCTCCGGTGAAGGGAGCGATGGCCACAAACAAGTGCGTGAACTCATAACCAATCTTCACCACAGCCTTTGGCCGGTGCCCCTGAGGCCCCCACTTGCGGGCCAGATGGGTGCGGGTGCCCACCCGCATCTCATCCTCAAAGTAGATGTGCTGGGGTTGGTAAGGGGCGCTTAACGGCGTAAAGTTTTTTTAAAAGCCACTACCTGCCCCTCATCCCGGCGGATGTTGACCGGCCGGCCTGTTTTGAGCTTTATCTTCAGGCGCTGGAAGAGCTTACAGAGGCCCGAGACCGTGTAGTCCACGCCGAACTCGGCGGCTATATAGAGCCGCACCTCGGAGAGGGTTCTAGCCAGGTCCTGGCGCAGGTACGCTTGCAACTGGCTGATTTGAGAACCGGAAAGCTTACCGAAGCTGTGCAAGTAACCGGGGCTGGTCAAACCGGCATAGCCCTGCTGCCGGTAGAACTGCAAGAGCCGCTGGCTCTGCCGCTCTTGCAAACCGATGGCCTGGCCCGCAGCCCGCTGGCTCTTGCACTCACCGCTCTTTAAAACCCGTAGAAACCTGATACGGTCCCGCACGATAGCTTTACCGGCATGCCGTTCCTGTTCCTGCAGGAAAGACAGCTCCTCTGTAATGACTGTTCCATAATCCATCTTACCATATACGCCTTAATCAATTCAAAGTGGTATAAGTAAAGCCGAAAACATTAATCCTGAAGTTTGAAGGAAGGGATTCATACTATTCATAATTCAAAGTTCGGCATTAGGAAAACAGGTTAACTTTTTTGCCCATAATGGTTGGCAAAGTTGCCCTGATTGCCCGATTGAATAAATAAAACAAAATACCTAATAGCGGCAACAAAATATCAGAGCACATCTCAGGAATGCCGTCGGGCCTAAATAATTTGGTAAATGGATCCTCTAGTAAGCTTTTCGCCCAAATGCATCAGAAAAATATTTAATCACCTGCCTTTTAGGGATACCCGAAAGCTGTTAACCCGAGCCAAATATTACTATACCGCCTTTGCTTAATTATGAAATCTAATTATCCGAAAACCGGAACATGCTATTTCGTCTGGGCCAAAGTAGCTGTTGGTTGGGCTGATTTCCGGGTTTTAAGTTTCGCTACCAGATATTTCCCTACCTGGGTTCCTTCTTCAGCGCCATTTTCGATAGCCGACATAAAGTGAATTCCGCCGTACAGCCGGCTAATGGCAGCTTCGTTGGCGGCAGCCTGAAAAGATTTAAAAGGCCGGGCTGGTAAACCATAAGGCACTTCCGTAGAATCGGTGTAGGCAAAAGCCGGACCAAATAAATCGGTAAGTACCACCGCTGCCGCATTGGAAATAACACTATGCCCGCTGGGATATTCCGGAAAAGGCGGCGTTTGCAGCAAGGGTACCCACTTATTATCCAGGTGCTCGTTAATGGCGGTTTCGGGCCGAATCCGGTCGCTGCGGTATTTTTCGTCCCAGCAACTGATAAAGCCATCGGCCAACGAAAGAGAAACGCGGGTAAAAGCTTCCAGGGTCTGCATCATATCGGAGCCAGCCTGGCGGGTAGCAATACCGGTAATACCTAACCAATGACCGCCCGGGGTTATTTTTTTGGTGGCGTACATTACATGGCCGGTTACATGCATCACAAAAGGATTACAATCCCAGAAACTTGCGATGGCGCGTTGCTCATTGGTTAAGCGGTTGGTGGTTTCGTAAACCTGTAACATTTCCTGGTAAAACGGGCTGCCCTTAACCGGATTAAAAGCGATGGGCAAGGCCGGGGTAAACTGGTTGCAGGAATCCATTACAAAAGGGCGCACTTTAAACCAATTGGGTTCGATGGCGTCCATATAAGCCGGGGGCGTGGGCACCCAATGACCGGCTTGCTTTTTTACCTGATGCCGGAAGCCCCGGGTCTGCTTGTAGCCATCTTCGTTGGCGTAGGCCATTACTGCATTTGCCACCGCCTGCCCGTAACGCAACGAACGCGCATACACCTCCTGGGGCACTCCCATTTCTGAATATTCGGCGTACAGCTGCTTTTCGTATTCATCCAGCAGTTCACCGGAAAAAGTAAGGTTACGGCCTACGGCCAGAAATGCGTGCAAACTGGCCAGCGGCAAACAATAAACAGAGTCTTTGGCCGGCTGCGGAACGCCCGTAAAGTCCTTTAACTGCCCCTTCAGCGATTGGTACTGGGGATAATCATGAATTAACACCTCGTAAGCCGCAATGTGGGGATAAGCGTAAATGCGGCTGGCGACCGGCGGCGAAAAAATATCGTGCACAATAACGGCCGTTAATTTATTTACCGATTGGCGTAAAAACTCCGGATTCGCGGCAGCGGCTTTATAATCTTTTGCCGGCTTCTGGCAGCCCAGCGTCAGGCTCCAAAGCAACAGCCAAAAACTTACTTTAAAATAACTTTTCACTTTCTAATAATCATGCTTATCCACAATATACCTTAATTTTTTTAAACCCTAAAGCAGCTGTTACAGGGGCGCGTCCTTTCCGGGCAGATTTTTACTTTTTACCACCAGCTTTACCCCTTCCTTATTAGTTTTCCGAAATATTTGCAAGGGCAGATCATTGCGGGCTACCAGCAATAATTCTTCGGTGGAGGTTCTGAGCGGCTTCATATCCCGGACCTGTCCTTCCAGCAGGAAACCGGCTTCGGTGGGAAGAACCGGTTTGAATTTCCCCTGGCCATTTCCCCGCAATATTAATCCGTAACTGGCATCGTAGCGGCCCTGGTAAGTACTTACGCCATAAAAATTACCGCCCAGTAAAACATCCAGGTGGCCATCGTTATTTATATCGGTTACATGCAAAGCGAATATTTTGGACACCTGGGCCTCGCGCGGCAGGGCATATTGTTTAAACTTTTTATTGCCTAAGTTTTCGAGATAGACCGAGTGGAAATTATTCACCTCTAACAACAGGGCATCCTGTAACTGACTTTTATCAAATATCTGATCAATGGTTTTGCCGGCAAAATCGCGGTAGTTGGTAAATTTTTTATTAATCAAAGGCATTTGCTTGCCCAGTTCATCTTTGGATGCAACCGGATACCAGTTCTGGCCAGTCTGGTAGGTCAGGATATGGTCGAGGGTATTATTGCCATCTATATCCTTCACGTACATTTTAAGCGTTCCGTTTTCCTGCTTGCGTAATTTGGTGTTGGTGCCCAGGTTACCCACCACAAAATCAATATCGCCGTCCTGGTCAAAATCGGCTCCTTTTATAACCTGCCAAAATCCTTTTGCGTTCTGCAATCCGGTATTATTATCGGGCACCAGTTTATTATTCTGATTCTGGTACACCTGCACGGGCATCCAATCTCCCACCAATATCAGATCCAGATCGCCATCCTGATCATAATCGGCCCACTGCCCATCGGTAACCATACCGGCCTGTTGCAGGGCCGGCGCCATTTGGGCGGTAGCATCCGTAAATCGTCCCTGGCCGTCGTTCAGTAATAAATAAGATCTGGGGCTCATGCCGTATTGATAGCCCACAACCCGCCCCCCAACAAATAAATCCAGGTCGCCATCCTGGTCAAAGTCGGCAGGCCGCACACAGCTTTTATTCGCATACAAAGCCGGCAGGTTCTGGCTGCGGGCAAAATTACCTTTGCCATCGTTCAGGTATAGCCTATCAAATTGCTCGGGCATTTTATCATAAAACTCATTGCCGCCCGATACCACATATAAATCCAGGTCTTTGTCATTATCAGCATCAAAAAACACGGCATCCACATCTTCGTAAGTCGAGTCTGCCTGGAAAAGCGGCTTGTTGGTGGCGGTAAACTTGCCATTAGTCCCTTGCACGAACAATGCACCGGCCTGCCATTTGGCGCCGCCCACGTAAATGTCCTCCAGGCCATCGCCGTTTACATCGCCCACCGCCAGTTTCGGCCCTTCGGTAGATACCTGAAAAGGCATCAGGCTCTCGCGGTAGTAATCCAGGTAATTATTTTCGGCATGTTTGTACGGGATAGCGGTGGTGCTTGAAACATCGGTATACAAGCGCGGAGTGGACGGGAATAACTGGGCATAAAAAGTCTGGCCATTGGCTTGGGCATCGCTTTGCTTCAGCACCAGCGTGGTATTGGCTTGGATGTTGGTTTTTACTTCGGCCTGCTGGTTTCCCCAGATTACAATCAACGTATCTACCCCCGTATGCTTGCCTAAACCAAAAGTTAGCGTAGGTTCTACACTGGATAAAAAGCCCCGGGTAGGCATTAATTGCTGGGTTTGCAACTGCCCCTGGTGCTTCAGATAAACCTTAGCACCCAAACCAAATTTATTCAGTTTATCACCTTCGAGCTTAATTTTGAGGTAATTATTTTTCAGGAGTTGATTGCTTTGGTTGCGGTAAATGCCTGCCGGCTGGTTAATATTATTTGTAATTAAATCCAGGTCACCGTCATTGTCTAAATCGGCGTACGCGGCTCCGTTGGAAATGGTAGGCTCTTTAAATCCCCAGTCCAGCGATTTATCCTCAAATTTTAAATTTTTAGCACCCCGGAATATATAATTAGGCACTTTGCCTTGCGGCATCATTTTCAAAGCTTTCTGATCCAAAGACTTTGAAATACTTTGGGAGTAATTCATGGAATCAGCCGCCGCAAATTTTATATAATCCAAATCATTAGGTCGGTTTTTAATGCCATTGGAAATGAATATATCTTTTATACCATCATTATCATAGTCAGCTAATAAAGTGGCCCAACTCCAGTCCGTAGCGGCTACCCCGGCCATTAATCCTACATCCGAAAATTTCTGGCCTGACAAATTCATTTGCAAACAATTGCGGCTGTACTGATTAAAATAACCGAATTGTAATTTATACAAGTAAATATCCAAGGGGTCTTCGCCCACCGACGATTTTTCTACTTTTTCATCTGCTGGATACATATCCAGCGTCATAATATCAGGGTAACCATCGTTGTTCATGTCGGCGGCATCACAGCCCATCGAAAAGCGACTTAAATGCCCGAAATGTTCTTTTACACTTTCCCTAAAAGTACCATTTCCATTATTCAGGTAATAATAATCATCTTCGTGAAAATCATTCGAAACATAAATATCATCCCATCCATCGTTGTTTAAATCGGCTACCGCAATACCCAATCCATACCCCATAATGGCGCCGAAGATTCCAGCCTCCTGGCTTACATCTTTAAATTTAACAACCTTTCCTGCGGCTTCGACACCTTCAGGGGTAATCATTCTGTTTTCCAGCAGGTAATCGCCTGCTTCGTTGTTACGCAGGCTCCGGGCTGTAACGCGGTCATAGCTGCGGGAGGTATGCACCGCGTGATTTAGCAGGTATACATCCAAGTCACCATCCCGATCATAATCAAAAAAAGCTGCCTGGGTAGCAAAACCCGTAAAATCCAAGCCATAATCAGCTGCTTTTTCCGTGAAGGTCAATTCTCCCTCTGGCCCTACCCCGTTGTTGATGTATAATTCGTTAGAGCCTTCCAGTCCTTTAAAATTACCTACGGCACTTACATAAATATCCAGTAAGCCGTCGCCATTAACATCGGCCATGGTGACGCCAGTGTTCCAATCAGCAAACCCTTCTACACCGGCCTGCCGCGAAACATCCTGAAACTGAAAATCACCTTTATTCAGGTACAGCTTATTTTTGCCTTTGTTTGACACAAAGAATAAGTCTGCCAGCCCATCGTTGTTTACATCGCCGGTGGCTACACCGCCACCATTATAATAATAAAGGTAATCCAGAATATTAAACTCTTCTTTATCATCAATATGGTTAACAAAACCAACTCGGGTCTGGGTGGAATCCATAACCGTAAAAAGCGGTTTTTCAAAAACCTTTATATTTTTTTTACAACTGGTAATTGAAAACGAAAGTCCCAAAACCAGCAACAGCACCAAAGAAAAACACCACCTATAAAAGTGTTTCGGAATATTTAAAATCACCGTAATAATTTAATAATTTGATTTTTGCTTTGTAACTTCTTCAGATATGCTCTGTACAAGGTCCTGCCGGTAAAAAGTAATTTATTTATAGCTGAGTACCTGTATTTTTTCATTGTTTTTTGCCAGCAGAATCATCGGCTTACCATTAGCCCCCTTTATGGTGGCTGATTTGCGAACCTGTCCTTTTATTTTCAGACCAGAGTCTTTATTCTTCACCACTTCAAAGTGTCCTTTACCTTTGCCCAGTAAAAGTAAACCCTGATTGGCATCGTAGCGGCCAAGTTCGGGGAGGACATCGAAAAAATTACCGGTTAGTAGTAAATCAAGTTGGCTATCACGGTTGTAATCCAGTATTTCGATGCCAAAAACGGGTGAAAACTGCACCTCGGTGGGCAAAGGTTTTAGGGAGAGTTTAAAATTACCTTCGTTCAGAAGGACAGATGTTTGGGAATTAAACACTTTATTAACCATGGCATCCTGTAAAACCTCTTTTGAAAATATTTCCTCCACCGGCTTGCCGGCATAATCTACAAACTTAATAAAGTTTTTCTTGATACTGGGTACCTGCTTCTGTAAGTCGTGTTTGAGAATCATCGGGTAGCTTTTACCGTCTTCGGTGTAACAGGATATTATCTGCTCAACGGTTCCATTCTTATCAAAATCACCGGCTATTAATTCTGCCGGCTGCTCGGGGCTGGCAAAAATACGGGTATTTTTACCCTGATTACCCAATATAAAATCTATATCGCCATCATTATCTAAATCGGCTGCTTTAATGGTATTCCACCAGCCCGCTGAATTTTTCAGGTTAGGCGGCGCTGTTGCGGCTAACTTCCGGCCCCGGTTATTTTTGTAAATGGTAACTGGCATCCAGTCTCCAACCAAAATTAATTCGGGATACTTATCATGGTTAAGATCGGCCCAAGTAGCATCGGTTATCATGCCAATTTCGTTACCAGGCAAGTAGCGCTTGGTATAGTTTTTAAAATTTCCGGTACCATCGTTCACGTATAAATAGCTGGGAGGCCAATACCCATAATTGCCCGAAATCATCCGGCCGCCTATAAATAAATCTATATCACCGTCTAAATCAAAATCGGCGGGAGCTACACAGGCACCATTCTGAGCCAGATTTGGCAACCGGTTATCTTTAATAAAGTTGCCTTTGCCATCGTTCAGGTAAAAGCGATCTAGCAACTCCGGCGCATTTGGCAGAAATTCGTTGCTACCGGTAACAACATAAAGGTCGAGATCCTGGTCTTGGTCTGCATCAAAAAACACGGCATCCACATCTTCAGAAGCTACATCTTCCTGGAAAACGCTCAGCAATTTCTCCTGGAAAGTACCTTTCTGTTGCTGTACAAAAAGCTTTTTAGGGTAGCCGGCTGCCCCTCCTAAGTAAATATCTTCCAGGCCGTCGCCGTTTACATCACCGGTAGCCAAAGCCGGCCCTTGGGTGGAGAGCATTTGTTTTAAAAGAGCGTCGCGGTAATAATCTACAAAGTTATTTTCCTGGTGCGTGTAATTTAAATTTACCTGCTGGGTAACATCGTAAAAAGGCACGGCCGGTTTGATAGTGGAAGAGTTAAGAACTTTATCTGCCTGCTGATAATTCAGGACCAGAGATTTATCAGCTTTAACCTGGTGTAGCATTTGCATTTTATCATCGGGCCAAATAACTTTTACCGAATCAATACGGGCTTCTTTGCCCAAACCAAATACCAAAGTTAAATCAACCGATGATTCAAAGCCTCGGTTGGGCATTTGCTGCAGGTATACTGTTTTACTAGGTTGATAAACGTACACTTTGGCACCAATGCCATCCCGGTTTTTGTCTGTTCCTTTTAGCTTTACCCTTAAAAAATGATGCTTTAGTTTTTCGGAAGTTTTATTTTTATAAACAGATACCGAAGCATTCTCATTATTCACCACTAGATCCAGATCACCATCATTATCTAAATCGCCGTAAGCTGCCCCATTTGAAAACCCGGGTTTACCCAGGCCCCAGTCGGCGGCTTTATTTTGAAA
>JAQBNV010000011.1 GCA_028288395.1 Adhaeribacter sp.
AAGAAATGCCAGCCATCGAGGAGGTGGCATCTACCGCAATCAGGGCATCGCGGTAGCGGTTAAACAAATTTAAAATAGTTGATTCTTTTACCTGGGTACCGTTGGCGGTTTCGTTTTGGGTAAGACAAATCAATTCGGGATCGGCGCCGGGTTCCAGGTCCTTCACCGGAACTTCCTCGTTTAGGTCAAATTTGTGCCCGCTGGATTGGGGCCTGATTTTTTGTGCGTATTGAAACCACTTCTCACCAAAGGCCCCGTTATAAATATGAAAACTTTTTTGCCGGGTAAGGCTCTGGGCAATAATTTCCCAGCACTCGGTAGCCGACGAAACAAAGTAGATATAATAATCCTGCGGAATATTTAATTTTTTGTGCAGCAACGCTACTACGTTCTTACTCAGCTGTACAAAGCGGTCGCCCCGGTGCGGAATACTCAGGATCCCTTCGTCGAAGGCCTGGGCCATGTGATCCCGTACCTCCGGGTAAACTTTAGACGGGCCTGGATAAAATGTAAGCATGGGAGTTGTGCGTAAGGGTATGGATTAAAAGAAAAATATAATTCGCCTGCCGAATCAATTATCAGGTAGTTTTAAATTCGAAACCTACTTTTTTGGGCCGGAGGCTTAAAAAATATTGCAACGCCAGGCGATAGCTTTCCAGCCCAAAGCCGCAAATACTGCCCTGGCAACGGGCGGCGATGAGGCTCTTATGGCGGAACGGCTCGCGGGCGTAAATATTGGACAGGTGTACTTCTATCACGGGCGTAGTTACCGCGGCAATGGCATCGCCCAGGGCAACCGAAGTATGGGTATAGGCGCCGGCATTTAAAATAATACCCTTGTAGCTGAAACCCACTTCGTGTATTTTATCAATCAGCGTTCCTTCGGTGTTCGATTGGAAATATTCCAATTCTACATCCGCGTAAGTGGTTTTCAGTTCCTCAAAATAATCTTCGAAGGAACGATTGCCGTAAACCGATTTTTCGCGCACGCCCAGCAGGTTTAAGTTAGGGCCATTGATAATAATAAGTTTCATCTTTAGGTGCTGCCGTTAATTAAAAGTATAAGCCAGCAAAGGTACATAACTAGGTATAAAGTTTCAGGTTAAATGTTAAAAGTTAATGGCAAACCTTAAACCGGGGCCGCTAACCGGCCGGGCTGAAGGCCGGATGTTAAGTCCGAATACGTATCTTCGTTTAAAATTTATTTATATCCATGACCTGGCCTGTTCTGCTTAAACAATTTGAAGCCTACCTGCAACTCGAAAAATCTTTATCGGGTAATTCGGTGGAGGCTTACCGGCGCGATATCCGGAAACTAACCCAGTTTCTGGATAGCAAGGCTTATAAGATAAATCCGCTGGATATAAAAGCGGAAAATATTCAGGAGTTTCTGGAATGGGTAAACGAACTGGGCCTGACGCCGCACTCCCAGGCGCGCACGCTGTCGGGTATCCGGGCTTTTTATAAGTTTTTGATAATGGAAGACTTGCTGGCTGCCGACCCAACCGAAACAGTAGAAGCTCCCAAATTAGACCGCAAGCTGCCCGATACCTTAAACGTAGAAGAAATAGAGCAACTTTTTGGCGCCATTGATGTATCTACGCCCGAAGGTGCCCGCAATAAAGCTATGCTACAGACCCTGTATAGTTCGGGTTTGCGCGTAACGGAGCTGATAGAGCTGCGGATAAGTAATTTTTACGAAGCCATGGGCTTTCTGAAAGTGACGGGGAAAGGCGATAAAGAACGGCTGGTACCCATTGGCCGCGAGGCTTTGAAATATATCCGGATTTACCTCGACGAGATCAGATGCCACGTGCAAATACAAAAGGGCAACGAAGATTATATTTTCCTGAACCGCCGGGGCGCCAAACTGACGCGGGTAATGATATTTACTATAATTAAACAACTGGCCGAAAAAAGTGGGTTAAAAAAGCAAATTAGTCCGCACACGTTCCGCCATTCGTTTGCCACACACCTTATCGAAGGCGGCGCTGATCTGCGGGCGGTTCAGGAAATGCTGGGTCATGAATCGATCACCACCACCGAAATATATACCCATCTCGATCGCGATTACTTAAAGCAAATAATCCAGGACTTTCATCCCCGGAGTTAAGAACGAGCGTTCGGTTACAGATTATATTATTAGCAGTGGTGGAATGGGATTGTAAATCCTGTTTTGGGAGTTATAAATTTATAATACCAAATTGTATAAAGGTGGTTCCATAGAAATTTAGAAAAACTGGAACAAAAATATTTAACAGATCTATTACCGTCATTCTGGAAGAATCTTCTGATTAGGTAAGCCAGAAGATTCTTCCAGAATGACGGGCTTGAGTTGATTTAATTCCAATTTTACCTATGGTATAGGGTTCATACAATTTAGTATAATTCGACTGATTTAGAAAACTTATTTGTGAAGGGAGCACTAATTTCTCCGCCAAGATCATATTTACTAGGAAAGAGAAGGTCTGGTATCGGCTAAACAGAAGCGTAGGGGAACAGAAAGATTAATATTTTTGGATAAGGTAAACGCCCAGGAGCAGGAGCAAAATACCAGCTATCCGGAGTAAACTAATGGGGTGCTGCGGAAAACCGATAATGCCAAAATGATCAAAAATAACGGCAAATATCAGTTGCCCGGCTACAATAAAGCCAAATGTGCTGGCGGCACCAATGCGGGGTGCCACTACAATTACCGAAATAATATAGAATACGCCCAAAGCGCCACCTATCCATTTCCACCAACTGATGCCAGCTATTATTTTGGGTGAAGGCAACAGGTGGGTAGACGTGAGAGATACGTAAGTTACCAAAATAATGGTTCCTACCAGAAAGGAAATCATGGCCGTAATAATGGGGCTACCCACTACCAGCCGCAATTGGGCATTGGCCCCCGCTTGAACGGAAACCGCTAAACCGGCCAATAAAGCAACCAGATAATATAATTCCTTGGGCATAAAATAAGCGGCTGTTTTTTCGCTAAGGTATCAAACAAGACAGGAAACCGGAATATTAGTTCAGGGTAAAAGCCGTCACTTTTTTCTTTTTGTCGTAATTTTCGCGGGCTTCTACCAGGGTATCAATCCAGGACGATAACCGGTAAGATTTCTGGTGAAAATACGATTGGTATTTGGTTAGGTAGTTGATGCATTTCTGGTATTGGTGGGCATCGAGCCAGGGTTTAATCCGGCGCTTCAGAATGGTTATGGCTTGCTCGGTAGGAGCCGCTAAGGCAATATAAGCGTCTATCTGGTCTTCTTCAAAACCCAAGAAATTAGTATTCAGCATTTTGGCGCCAAAATTAGCCAGCTCAATATCATTCTCTATCTGGAAAGGTTCGCGATAATTCGGGTAACGGGCTTTGAAGGCTTCGTAGCTTTCGGGGGTGCCGCTGTCGTTAAACAAAACGTAGAGCTTATCCCAGGCATCGCGCACGTTGCGGTTTTTGGGATATTTAGAAATAAAATTTTCGTATTCTTTTATCGACGGAAAAGAAGTAAAGCGGGCATAAATACTGTCTTCGGCCCATTTTCGGTATTTGCTATCGGGGTTAGAATTTACAAAT